>CALENA010000172.1 GCA_937910875.1 uncultured Desulfobulbaceae bacterium
GCCTCGTTCATGGCACGACCCAGACCCTTAAACACAGCTTCTAATATATGGTGAGTGTTTTGGCCATGCAGAAGGTCTACATGCAGAGTGACACCCGCCTGAACTGCAAAGGCCCGCAAAAACTCCTGGGCCAGAGCCGAATCAAATCGTCCGACCTTCTGATCAGGCACCGAAACATCATAGTGAAGATGAGGACGGTTTGAAACATCAACCACCACTCGCGCCAAGGCCTCATCCATGGGCAGATAACAAAGACCATACCGGCAGATGCCGCTCTTGTCAGCCAGGGCCTGAGCAAAGGCCTGCCCCAGACAGATCCCGACATCTTCGACCGTGTGATGGTCGTCAACCTCGACATCTCCGCTGGCCTTGATGACAAGATCAAAAAATCCGTGCACCCCAAACAAGGTCAGCATATGATCAAGAAAAGGGACCCCAGTCTCAACACTGGTCTCTCCCTTGCCATCAATCTCAAGCTCGAGCCGGATCTCTGTTTCCCTGGTGACACGTTCCACCAGGCCATGCCGCTGTTTTACTGCTGTCATGATAACTCCCCACTGATCAAAGCACCCGAAAAAGACCTGACCGGGCCGACATTCCGGCTCGAAAAAAATTGTTACAATTTACCTAGCCAGGCTGAATTATATAGATTATATAGCACAGACCGTTGCCAAAGGCCTATCTCTTTTTTCTCAGGGGATGCCAATTTTTTCATCCTTTTAGCCCAGCCGCAAAACAGTTTTTCTGTTGACAGGTAACGAACAGTCTGTTAAGGTCGCCACGTTTCAGGGCAACCTTTTTAGGCCCTTACACGATGAGCGGGAATAACTCAGTGGTAGAGTGTAACCTTGCCAAGGTTGAAGTCGCGAGTTCGAATCTCGTTTCCCGCTCCACTCAGACTGCAAAAGGTTCGACATACGTTCGAACCTTTTTTTATTAAAACAGCATTACCCTGCAGAGGAACACAATGAAAACGTACCTGACTCCCGTAAGCGAGATCGATAAAAAATGGTATGTAGTCAACGCCGAAAATAAGGTCCTGGGTCGTCTTGCCTCAGAAGTTGCCTCACGCCTGCGCGGCAAGCATAAGCCCACCTACTCCACCTTCATTGACAACGGCGACTTTATCGTCATCACCAATGCCGAAAAGATTCAGCTCACCGGCAAAAAATGGGATGACAAGATATACTACCGCCACACCGGCTACATGGGTGGACTCAAAGAGCAGACCGCCAAAGAATTGCTGGCCAAGCACCCGACCGACCTGATCATGAAGGCCGTTCAAGGCATGCTTCCCCACAACAGACTCGGCCGTCAACAACTGAAAAAACTCAAGGTCTACGCTGGCACTCATCACCCCCACGCTGCCCAGATGCCTGTTGAGCTCAATTTATAATTTTCATTATCACGGAGAAGAGTAACATGGCCCAGGATCGTTTTTACGCCACAGGCAAGAGAAAGACTGCAATCGCTCGCGTCTGGATCACCCCCGGCAGCGGCAAGGTAACAGTCAACACCATGTCTGCTGAAGACTACTTTGGCGGCACATTCAAGCTTCACAGAATCGAGCGCCCATTCAAGGCCACCGATAATGTTGAGAAATATGACGTCGTCGCGACCCTCAAGGGTGGTGGCAAATCAGCTCAGGTCGATGCCCTGTCCCATGGCATTTCTCGGGCCCTGCTTGAATTTAACCAGGAACTGCGCCTGCCCCTGAAAAAATCCGGCCTTCTGACCCGTGACCCGCGCATGAAAGAGCGCAAGAAATACGGACAAAAAGGCGCCCGCGCCAAGTTCCAGTTCTCAAAACGTTAAGCGTTGCATCTGTTACCCTCCCGCGGGTGAAGACACCCCGGGTCCCTGGATGCGTTTTATGGCCGCCAGGAACAGACAGATCTTCAAGAAAGGGGATAACAGACCATCTGTTATCCCCTTTTTCTTTGTCATCAGGTGAGATTTATGATCAACGTCGCAATCATCGGCGCCTCAGGCTACACCGGGGTCGAACTGGCCCGTATCCTCTGCAACCATCCGAACATCAAGCTCACGGCCGCCACTTCCCGCCAGTATGCGGGCAAGCCTCTGGCCGAAGTCTTCCCGAGCCTCAGGGGGAAGACCGAATTGGTGTGCGAAAATCTGGAACCAGCCCAACTGTGCGAACGGGCCGATCTGTTTTTTACAGCGGTCCCACATAAAACGGCCATGGACCTTGTCCCCAGCCTCCTGGCGGCCGGTAAAAAAGTGGTGGATCTCTCCGCCGATTTCAGGCTGCGGGATGTCGCCGTCTATGAAGAATGGTACCAGGCCCACTCTTCCCCTGAGCTGATCCATGAGGCAGTCTACGGCCTGCCCGAGCTCTACCGGGAGCAAATCAAAAGGGCTCGACTGGTGGCCAATCCCGGCTGCTACCCGACCTCAATCATCCTCGGACTGGCCCCCCTCCTGAAAAACAACATCATCGACCCCACAACCATCATCGCTGACTCCAAATCAGGGACTTCGGGTGCTGGCCGCGGCGCCCTGGTCGGCTCCCTGTTCTGCGAGGTCGCTGATGGTTTCCGAGCCTACAAGGTCGGCGGGACCCATCGCCATACCCCCGAAATTGAGCAGGAGATCAATGCGCTGTGCAACGGCTCAGTCAAAATCTCCTTCACTCCGCACCTCCTCCCCATCTCGCGCGGGATCATGAGCACGGTCTATGCTTCTCCGGTCAAAGAGTGTAATCTCAACGATCTGACCGCCCTCTACCAGAAGACCTACCAGGACGAACCTTTTGTCCGAATTCTGCCTGCGGGCAGCTTTCCTGCAACCCAGTATGTACGGGGCTCAAATTTCTGCGATATCTCCATCAACCATGACCTGCGCACCAATCGCCTGATCATCCTGTCTGCCATTGACAACATCGTCAAAGGCGCGGCAGGACAGGCCATACAGAACATGAATCTGATGCTGGGCCTGCAGGAAACCACTGGCCTGGAGGGCGCTCCCTTCTTTCCATGAGCACCTGACCAACTGCCTTACCCTGGAATGCATACCATCAAACTCATTATCGCCTTTGACGGCACCGATTTTCGGGGGTGGCAACGACAAAAAAGCGGTCAGACCATCCAGGGAGAGATCGAAGATCGCTTACGGATCATGACCCGGTCCGATATCTCGCTGGAAGGGGCCGGACGAACCGATGCCGGGGTTCATGCCAGGGGCATGGTTGCCAGTTTCAAAACCCCTTCCCGGCTCACCTGCCAGGCCTTTCAGCAGGGCCTCAATTCCCTTCTCCCTGACTCCATCCGTATCCTGGCCGCAACCGAGGCCAGTCCTGACTTCCATGCCCGCTTTGATGCCCGAGCCAAGACCTACTGCTACCATCTTGACATGAACCAGATCCAACTCCCCCACCAGCGCCTCTACGCCCTGCATATCCCGGTGCGACTGGACCTTGAACTGATCCAACACTGCCTTGGAAAAGTTATCGGCGAACACGACTTTGCAAGTTTTGAGGCATCAGGGTCCCGTGATCTGACAAAGACCACGGGCCGCGGCAGTGTCCGTACCATACTCGATGCCAGCCTGCACATGACAGGAATCCATTTTGTAACCCTGACCTTTTCAGGTGACGGGTTCCTGCGCCACATGGTCCGTAATCTGGTGGGAACCCTGATCGACGTGGGCAAAGGCAGGACAAGCTCTGAAGCATTCAGCCAGATCCTTGCGACTGCCGACCGAAAGGTTGCAGGTGCAACTGCTCCCGCGCACGGCCTCTTTCTTGATGCCGTACACTATGGACAGGATTGCCCTGGCCTCGATCGCTCCTGATGACCTGGATCGCATTTGACACATCTGAACCAGGTGACGCAGATACCATTGGCCCGGCCATAAAAAAAGGCAGATTCCAAACTCCTGCGAGTCTGAAATCTGCCTCTCAAGTCAGGACTGTAGAATTGTTCAGGCCTTCATGGCCTCTGCCACCGCTGCACAGACGTAATCAATATTCGATGTGGTCAGGCCGGCCAGATTGATCCGTCCCCCGCCAACCACATAGATACTGCTGTTCTTCCTGAGCCACTGAACCACCTCATCAGACCAGCCACTGAATGAGAACATCCCCCGCTGCTGCTCGATGAAGGAAAAATCTCCCTCAACCCCCTGACGGGCCAGACCAGCAACCAAGTCCTTACGCATCCCAACGATCCGGTTACGCATCTCAGCCAGCTCAGCCAACCACATGGCCTGCAGTTCGGAGCTGTTGAGGATTGTCGATGCCACCAGACCACCATGGGATGGCGGGTTGGAGTAATTGGTCCGAATCACGGTCTTCAGATGGCTCATGGCCACCGTGGCCTCGCTGGCCGAGGGCGTCACCACGGTGATGGCGCCAACCCGCTCGTTATACAGACCAAAATTCTTGGAAAAAGAGCTGGCTACAAAAAAATCTACCCCAACTGCTGCAAACTGCTCCACCGCGAAACGATCTTCATCCACCCCATCCCCGAACCCCTGATAGGCAAAGTCAAGAAAGGGCACCCAGCCGCTCTGGGCCGCAAGGGCCGCCACCTGCCGCCACTGACCATGACTCAGGTCCACACCACTGGGGTTGTGGCAACAAGTATGGAGAACGACCACATCACCTGCGGGGATCTTTTTGAGATCAGACATCATGTGTTCAAAATCCAAGCCCTTGCTTTCCGGATTATAATAAGCATAACGCTCAATACCAAAGCCTGCCGCACCAAAAATTCCATTATGATTGGCCCAGGTGGGAGAACTGACCCAGACCCTGGCCTGGGGAGAAAACTGATGAATGAGATCAGCCCCAACCCGCAGGGCCCCGGTCCCACCTGGGGCGTGAGCGGTCACCGCACGACCGGCCCCGATCACCTCATTCCCCTCCCCCAGGATCAGTCGCTGGACAGCTGCAGCATACGCAGGATCGCCGGAAATGGGCAGGTAACTCTTGGACGCCTGTTTTTCGACCAGTTCTGTTTCGGCAAGCTTGACACAACGAAGAATCGGTGTGTTTCCGGTATCATCCTTGTAAACACCGACCCCAAGGTTTACCTTCCTGGGATTCTTATCTTTTCTGAACTCGTCAGTCAAGCCCAGAATCGAATCCGGAGGGGCCGGCTGAATATTCTTCCACATGATGTTCTTCCTTCTCTCTATGATCAATATCTACCAGCATAGCTGAACCAGACTGGCCAGCCACAACCAACCATGAAAGTTCGTTCCTTCGGCATGGCCAGTCATGGTCTCCGATGAACTTTCATATACAAGCTTATGTTCCAAACGTCTTGATAGCGTTTCCAGCCTGTTCTGTAAACACTTTTTGCACACATTTCACCCTTCCCCTGGGCACTGACGCTCCACCTCTCATAAGAGAAAAAACAAGAGACAACTCCTCCAGTGATCAGCCCACAAAAAAGGCCTGTTCATGAAGATCTGAAGATCTCACAACCAGGCCCGGACATTTTTGGCGATTCACTCTCTCTGCAGACTCACATCCAGATATCCATCAATTTTTCTGCAAGGACTGTTTGGCCAGTAAAGACTGCAACTTCCATGGTGACGAGAGACAGGCGCGCCCCTCACTGCAGGTCGACATGACATCACAAAAAGCCAGAAATTCTGCCTGGGCATCACTCATCGCCTGGCCTTTCTTGGTAATCACCTGCAGGTTTCGTTTCATGTCGACGCCCTCGATTTTCAGGGATTTGAGCCAGCCATGCTCGATCTCACGACAGACCGTGAGCGCCGAGAGGCAGGCAACACCGACCCCGGACTCCACTGCCTTTTTGATTGCCTCGGGATGGCCCATCTCCATGACGACCTCAATCTGGTCGAGATAGTCCTTCATCTTCTCCCGGAAGATCGCCACGGTCCCTGACCCCTTTTCACGCATGATCCAACGGGTATCCTTGAAATCTTTTTTGACCTGGAAGGACTTCTGCTGGCCCAGTGGATCACTCGGCCCGACGATCACCACCAACTCGTCTTGAAACCAGGGCCGGATCAGTATATCCGGGCTTTTGATAGGTCCCTCCACAAAACCAACGTCCACGGACCCATCCAGCACCAGTCGTTCGGCATAGCGGGTATGATGAACCAGCATGTTCACATAGACCCCAGGATGCATCCGCTTGAAGGCACCAATCAGATAGGGCAGGATATAATCACCGATGGTGGTCGAGGCCACCACCTCAATCTGTCCGTGCAGCGAATCGCTCTCCTCAGACATGATTGACTCGACATTGCTGACCTGGCAAATGATCTCCTTGGCCAGGGGCAAAAGATAACGGCCCCGCTCATTGAGCAGGAGGCTGCGGCCATGCCGGTCAAAGAGTGAACCAGCCAGTTGATTCTCGAGTTCAGCCAGGGCCATACTCACCGCCGACTGGGTCACGAACAGCTTTTTGCTGGCCTTGGTCACCTGGGCCGTCTCGGCCACGGCAATAAATATTTCGAGTTGTCTTAGCGTGATAGACACTGATAAACCCTCGTTTCAATTTTTCTTATAAAAATTATCTGTTTTTTAGATTAGTGATTGGGCACTTTATCACTTATATACTTTTTCTCAATAGTTTTCCTTCAGAGTCCTGCTGAGCGGTTGGACTCCTCTGTCGCAAACGATGAATGAATGCCCATTCATTTTTAGGTTGACAAGGCTTAAGTCCTTCATTATAAAAAAAAACTATTCATGAAGAACTTCCTGTTCATTCAACATCGGGAGTACGTGTATGGAGCTTCAATTCTCAGATTTCCTCTACCGTGACAATGTCCTCTGGATCACGGCCTTCACCCTCGGCGGACTCTGCTTCGCCCTGGGCCCTATCGTTATTGTCTACCTGCTCATGCCCCGCAAGACGCGGCAGATCAACAACAAGAACGCCCAATACATCGAGTGCGGTATTGACCCGATCGGGGATTCCTGGATACGCTACGGCCTGGTCTTCTACCTCTACGCCCTGATCTTTGTCGTCTTTGCCGTTGATGTCCTCTTCCTGTTTCCGGTGGCTGTGGCATATGACAATGGCCTGTTCGTCATCCAGGATTTTGTTGAAATCGTAATTTTTGTTGGAATCTTAGCACTTGCAATTGTCTACGCATGGAGCAAGGGAGTATTTAAGTGGGAACGCAAAATATACCATCCATAGACACCGAGATCCCTTCAGCCCTGGTCCAGTTTGCCATCTCCGACAAGCTGATCAACCTGGGCCGGGCAAACTCGTTGTGGCCCCTCACCTTTGGTCTGGCCTGCTGTGCCATTGAAATGATGGCCTCGGGTGCTGCCCGGTTTGACATCTCCCGTTTCGGAGCCGAGGTTTTCCGACCCTCTCCGCGCCAGAGTGATGTCATGATCGTGGCCGGAACTATCTCCAAAAAAATGTTACCTGCGGTCAAGACCCTTTACGACCAGATGCCGGAACCCAAATGGGTGATTGCCATGGGCAACTGTGCCATCTCCGGTGGTCCCTTTGTCTTTGAAGGCCAGTACGGAATTGTGGAAGGCGCTGACACCTTCCTGCCTGTCGATGTGTATATCCCCGGCTGCCCACCACGGCCCGAGGCCCTTATCGAGGGAATCATCGAGCTGGAACATAAGATCACCGGCTGGCGACGCTGGCCCAAGGTCGAACCGGTATAAGGCGTCGTTGCCTCCCAACCATTTATCCAGGACTGCTGAGATGATGACCGAAACTATCAAGCAATCACTCGA
The DNA here is from genome assembly GCA_937910875.1 of uncultured Desulfobulbaceae bacterium. GTDB lineage: Bacteria > Desulfobacterota > Desulfobulbia > Desulfobulbales > Desulfocapsaceae > Desulfatifera. The sequence goes on from CALENA010000172.1 coordinate 7,712, forward strand.
AGAGCTCTTCCCACCCGTCGAGACTGCAGCCGCTCCGGCCGTAGAAGAGTCCACCGACCAGGACGCCGCAGATGACAAGAAAAAAGCAGCTGCGACTGCACCTCGGGCCAACGGTGTTATCACCTCTGATTACCAGGCCTGTGGCTATCACGTGGACGCCCAGGTTGCCCCTGAACAACTCCTGGCCGCAGTGAGCAAAGTCAATGAGGCCGGTTTCTTTATTGAATCCATCACCGGCGTTGACTGGATCGCGGACAATCAGCTGGAGGTCGTCTACGACTTCTGCCGCTACGATTTCGACCTCTGCCGGGTGGTCATCCGGACTCGGACAGACCGCGCCAATCCGGAAGTGCCGACCATCACCGAAATCTATTCCGGGGCCAACTGGCATGAACGCGAGACCCACGACTTTTTCGGGATCAAGTTCGCCGGCCATCCGCACCTGATCCCTCTCCTGCTGCCCGAAGATGCAGATTTCCATCCCCTCTTAAAGGATTTCAAAGCATGAGCGCTCCTATTCAACTCCGATCTGACGAGACCTTTACGCTCAACGTCGGGCCGCAGCATCCGGCGACCCACGGCGTTCTCCGGGTGAAGATGGAAATGGACGGCGAGTACATCTACAAGGCCGAGACCGTCCTGGGTTACATCCACCGGATGCACGAAAAGATGGGTGAGAACCGGACCTATGCCCAATTCCTGCCCAATCTCGGCCGCCTTGACTATCTCTCGGCCATGGCCTACAACCATGGGTATGTCCTGGCCGTGGAACGGGCCTGCGGCATCGAGGTTCCAGAACGGGCCGAGTACATCAGAGTGCTGACCGTCGAACTCAACCGGATCTCCTCACATCTGGTCTGGTTCGGGGCCTTTATCATGGACCTTGGTGGATTTACTCCCCTGATGTACGCCTTTGATGATCGCGAGGCAATTCTTGACATCCTGGAGGGGGTCACCGGTGCCCGTCTCACCTATTGTTACCATCGCTTCGGCGGCGTTTATAACGATATCGACGACGACTTCATCGAAGGCACCAAGGCCTTTATCCCCCGGATGCGCAAAGCACTCAAGGTCTACGAGAACCTGGTCACCAAAAACATTATCCTGATGAAGAGGCTCAAGGAAATCGGGCCGGTCTCAGCCGAGATGTGTCGCCGGTACGGGGCCACTGGACCTGTGGCCCGCGGTTCCGGCATCAACTACGATGTCCGTAAAAATGAGCCGTATTCAGTCTATAACGAGTTTGATTATGACATCCCGGTCTATCATGAGTGTGATTCCTATGCCCGCTACATGGTCCGGATGGACGAGATGGAACAGTCATTGCGGATCATTGAACAGGCCCTGGCCAAATTACCGGAAGGTCCCATCATGCCTGCCAAAAAGCCAAAGATCATCAAACCTCCGGTCGGGGACTACTACCAGGCCGTCGAAGCTGCTCGTGGCAGCTTTGGTATTCGAATAGTCAGTAACGGCGACAAAAACGCCTATCGGATGAAACTGCGCTCGCCCACCTATTCCAACATGCACCTCTTTGACGAGGCCTGCCGGGGTATGCTGATCGCCGACGCTCTGGCCTTTATGGGCAGCCTCGACCTGGTTATCCCGGAAATGGATCGGTAAGGGAGAAAACACATGAGCTTAACACTGATCAATGTTTTATTTGCCGTGGTTGCAGCCATCGGCTTTGCGGCGCTCAACGCCGCCTATCTTGTCTGGTGCGAACGAAAAGGCGCCGGTTTCTTCCAGCGTCGCCCCGGCCCTACAGAAAATGGGCCCTGGGGTCTACTCCAGCCCCCGGTTGACGGGATCAAGCTGATGACCAAACAGCTGATCATTCCGGGTGGGGTCGACAAGGCATTCTTCATGGTAGCACCTGTCCTGGCCATGTTTCCGGCCATCATGAGCTTTGTCACCATTCCCTTCAGTGAAAACATCGTTGCCCACAACATGGACATCGGTGTCCTGATGATCTTTGCCTTTGCCTCCATGGGTTCCATGTCTCTGCTCCTGGCCGGTTGGGGTTCTCGCAACAAGTATTCCCTCATGAGCTCTGTCCGGGCCGTGTCCCAGTCCATCGCCTACGAAATCCCGATGCTGATCACGGTCATTACCGTGGTTATGATCACCGGCTCCATGGATCTCAAAGTCATTGTTGAGGATCAGACGGCCGGCTTCTGGCAGTGGAATGTCTTTGCCCTGCTCAAAAGCCCATTAATGCCGGTCTCTTTTTTGATCTTCTTCATCTGCTCCCTGGCTGAAACCAACCGTGCTCCCTTTGATCTGGGCGAGGCCGAAAGTGAACTGGTGGCCGGCTTTCACACTGAATACTCAAGTATGGGTTTTGGCCTGTTCTTCATGGGTGAGTATGCCAACATCGTCATCGGCGCCTGCCTGACCACCATCCTCTTTCTGGGCGGCTGGGGCTGCCCCTTTGGACTTCTTCCAGGCGTCTGGTGGTTTCTGCTGAAGGTCTACTTGCTGATCTTTACCTTTATCTGGATTCGCTGGACCTTTCCCAGGACCACCATTTATGGGCTGCTCAATCTGAGCTGGAAGATTCTGATTCCGATTTCACTGTTCAACCTGCTTCTGACCGCAGGATTACTGAAGGTGTTCTGACCATGAGCGGCTATTTGAGCGAAATATTAAGCGGCAGTAAATCCCTGGCCGTGGGCATGGGAATCACTCTCCGGGAGTTTTTCACTCCGAAAGTGACCCTGCGATACCCCCATGAATCGGTCAAGATGACTGCCCGTTACCGTGGCCACATCGAACTGATCGAGGATGAAAACGGAGAACCCAACTGTGTGGCCTGCGGCATGTGTCAGCGCGCCTGCCCTTCGGGCTGCATTACCCTGGCCTCCCGGACCGTTGAGATCGAGGTGGATGGCAAGACCAAGAAGAAAAAAGAATTGACCCAGTACGACCTCAACTTCACCACCTGCTCACTCTGCGGTTCCTGTGTCGAGAGTTGCAGTTTTAACGGGATCACTTTTTCCAAGGAATACAATCTGGCATCTACCCGCAAGGAAGACTTTCATTTTGATCTTCTCAAACGGCTGAAGGAGAGAAACTCATGAACCCGTCATCAGTCGCAGCCGTGGGCCCCGGTCTCCTGACCGCCGACGGACTCACCGGCCTGATCTTTCTCATCATGGTGGCCATTACCCTGATCGGTGGCATCATCGCCTGCAATGCCGAACGGCTGGTTCGGGCAGTGGCTGGCCTGGTGGTCTGTTTCGTCGGCGTGGCTGCCCTCTACTATTTCCTCAACTCGCCCTTTGTGGCCATGATGCAACTCCTCATCTACGTGGGAGCTGTTTCGGTGACCATTGCCTTTGCCATCATGCTGGCCGCCCCGGAAGAAAAGAAAAAAATCGGACCTGCCGGGCCTCTTGCTGGTCCGCTTGGCTTTATCACCGCCGGCCTGACAGCCATTGCCATGATTGTCCTGGCCCTGAAAACCCAGTTTGTTTCACTGCCAAAGGTCAATAACGGTTCAGTGGAGACCATCGGTGTCCAGCTGCTCTCCAACTTCTCCATGGTCTTTGAACTGGTCTCAGTCGTCCTGCTGATCGCCATCCTCGGAGCCCTGGTCATTGCCCGTGGCGGGAGGAACAAATAATGGCTATTCTCACACTCTACAACAGTCTCACCACCTACCTGATCATTGCAGCCCTGCTCTTTGGTATGGGTGTTTATGGTCTGGTCACGCGTCGTACCCTGATCGGGATGCTCATTGCCTCTGAGATGATTCTGGCCGCAGCCTCTGTCAACTTTATGGCCTTCAATCGTTTTACCGCGCCTGATCCGGCAATCGGACAGATTTTCACCCTGTTCATCATGGCGATTGCCGCAGCCGAGGCAGCCATCGGTCTGAGCATCGTTATCGCCGTCTATCGTAATTACCAGTCCGTCGACACCGAAGATCTGGTCGATCTCAAAGGTTAAGTACAAGGGAACATCTGTCATGGAAATAACAACGGTCAGTTCCGTAAAACTTCTCATCGCTGTCCTGGTGCCACTCTTCGGTGCCCTGGCTGTGATGTTTGTGGGCAAGAGCCCCAACATCCGCGAAGGCGTCTCATCCATTGCCTCGATCATCCTCTTTCTGATCGTACTCTCCCTGGTGCCGGCAGTCCTTTCCGGACAGACCTTGGTCTACCACATGTTTTCGATCTTACCCGGAGTCTCAGTGACTCTGCGGGCCGACGGCATGTCCATGATTTTTGCCATTGTGGCCTCATCACTGTGGACCATTGCCGTCTACTACTCCATGGGGTATATGCGGGCCCACAATGAACCGGCCCAGACTCGCTTTAATGCCTGTTTTGCCCTGGCCATCTTCGGGGCCATTGGCGTCGCCTTTTCCGATAACCTCTTCACCCTTTACCTGTTCTATGAGATCGTCTCGGTCTGCACCTATCCTCTGGTTGCCCATCACCAGGACGAAGAAGGATACAATGGCGCCCGCAAATACATCATCTACCTGACCACCACGGCCAAAGCATTCCTGCTCCCTGCCCTGATCCTGATCTATGTCCTGACCGGAACCCTGGATTTTGCCCCGAACATCTCCACCGGCATCTTCCCCCCCGATGTCAACAAGACTCTGGTGGTCATGCTCTACATCTTCTGCCTGTTCGGTTTTGCCAAAAACGGCGTCATGCCCTTTCATCACTGGCTGCCCGGTGCCATGGTTGCCCCAACCCCGGTCTCTGCCCTGCTCCATGCCGTGGCCGTGGTCAAGGTCGGCGTCTTCTGCACCACCCGGGTAATGCTCTACGTCTTTGGGGTCGACACCATGAATGCCCTGAACCTTGGCATTCCAACAGCCTATTTTGTAGGCTTCACAGTGCTCATGGCCTCGATTCTGGCCCTGTCCAAGGATAATCTCAAGGAACGGCTCGCCTACTCGACTGTCAGCCAGCTCTCCTACATCATCATGGGTGTGGCCCTGCTGACCCCGGCCGGCATTAACGGAGGCCTGATCCACATCGTCAACCACGGTTTTTCCAAGATCACCCTGTTCTTCTGCGCCGGTGCCATCTATATCGCGGCCCATAAGAAAAACATCTCTGACATGAGTGGGCTGGGCAGGACCATGCCCTTTACCTTTGGTGCCTTTGCCGTGGCCTCGCTCTCAATGATCGGCGCCCCACCCGTGGCTGGCTTTATCACCAAGTGGAACCTGCTGATCGGCTCCATCCAGGCTCATCAGATCGGAATCCTGCTCATCCTGATTGCCAGTACCATGCTCAATGTCGGGTATTTTGCACCCGTGACCATCAAGGCCTTCTTCGGCAAGCCGCCGGAAGGTGAACCCTATCAAGGTATCAAGGAAGCACCGTTGTCGATGCTGATTCCGATCCTGATCGCCTGCACGATTTCAGTGATCATTGGTATCTTCCCCAATTTCATGATGCAATTTGTAAAGGCGGTGACAGGATGATAGTCCAGCTCATTGATTATTTGCGGAACAGATGGCAGACCGTGATCTCATGCGGATACGGCCTGATCGCACTCATCCTGGTCTGGAGCCTGACCGTGGATACCAGCCATGCCCACACCTGGGCTGAAATGAAAGTCCCGGGTTTCTGGGGGCTCTTTGGACTGGGTTCCTGTGTGGCAATTATTTTGATCGCCAAATGGTTTGGCGGAAGCGGGATCATGACCCGGGAGGATTATTATGACAAGTAGTTTCTTCCATCCAGCTCTGATCATGATCATCGGGGCCCTCCTTCTGCCCCTGGTCAGGGGACCATTCAAAAAGCCTTATCTCTTTCTGATTCCGGCCCTGACCTTTCTTGACGTCGTCTTCTTAAGTTACAACCCGGGAACCTACGGCGTGGTCCAGTTTCTTGACTGGCAACTGACCTTTGGCCGGGTCGACAGTCTGTCCATGGTCTTTGCCTTTATTATGGCCCTGATGGCCATCATCGGTTCCATCTACGGCATGCACGTCGAAGATGAATGGCAGCACATGGCCGCCTGGTTTTATGTGGCCGGCTCACTCGGGGTCATCTATTCCGGCGACTACCTTGTTTTGTTCCTCTTCTGGGAAATGATGGCCTTTGCCTCAACCTTTCTCATCTGGTTCAACAAGGATGAGGGATCGCTGGCCGCCGGCTACCGCTATATCCTGGTTCACACCTTTGGTGGGGTCGTCCTGTTGCTGGGTTTTGTCCTCCGTTACCAGGCCACCGGCGATCTCAGCTTTGTCCAGATGGATGTGAGCAACCCGGAGCTCTACACCTGGCTGATCATGATCGGCCTGATGCTCAATGCTGCAGTCCCGCCCCTGCACTCCTGGCTGCCGGACGCCTACTCCAAGGCGACCGTTGCCGGCTCGGTCTTCATGTGCGCCTTCACCACCAAGACTGCCGTCTATACCCTGGCCCGCTCCTGTGCCGGTTTTGATGTCCTGATCGTGCTCGGGGTCGTCATGACCATTTACGGCATTATCTACGCCCTCATGGAAAATGATGTCCGGCGCTTGCTGGGCTGGGAGATTGTCTCGCAGGTGGGGTATATGGTCACAGGTGTCGGGATCGGTACGGCCTTGGCCATCAACGGAACAGCGGCCCATGCCTTTGCCCATATCCTTTACAAAGGGCTTTTGTTCATGGCAGCGGGTGCGGTTCTCCATGCCACCGGAAAATCCAAGTTTACGGAATTGGGCGGTCTTTATAAGAAGATGCCTGCAACCCTGATATTCCTGCTCATAGGTTCCATCTCGGTTTCAGCCTTTCCCTTCCTGTCGGGTTTTGTCTCCAAATCGATGATTATTACCGCAGCCTTTGAGTCACACATCCTCTGGGCCGGTTTCCTACTCACCGTGGTCTCGGCTGGCACCTTCCTGGTCGCCGGTCTGCGACTGCCCTGGCTGCTCTTCTTCGGCGAGAATCGCTGCTCTGACGAAACCTGGGAACGCGCCTGTGATCCACCATGGAACATGCAACTGGCCATGACCATTGCCGGTTTTCTCTGTGTTCTGGTTGGTTCCTACACTCCTTTTCTCTACAACATGCTCCCCAATGCCGAGGTGGTCTATCACCCCTATTCCGGCTACCACATGAGTGAGACCCTGCAGATCCTGGCCCTGACGGCCCTTGGTTTCTTCTGGCTCAGAAAATATATCGGTGCCCGGGAGACCATCAGCCTCGACCTGGACTGGTTCTACCGCAAGGGCGGCCAGTGGTTCCTCTGGACCTCTACCAATCCCCTGCAATGGTTCGACACTGCCTTCAGCAAGGCATATCGGGTGGTGGGGCTGAGCTCCTTGATGACCACATCCCGCTTCTGGTCCTGGTTTGACTGGAATGTAATCGACGGGATCGTCGACGGCACGGCCCGCTGTGTCCGAGCAATTGGCAGCAGGGTCGGCCTGGTTCTCCAGCGAGGGCAAATCCAGCAGACCATCTATTACACCCTGTCATTTGCAGCCGTGTTACTCATTTCCTACGTCTGGTTTTAACCCCTGATTTTCGAGGACCACTGAAGAATGGACCAATTACTCATACATCCTGATTATCCCCGCATCCTGAGCACCCTGATTTTCCTGCCTCTGGCAGGTGCTCTGGTGCTGCTCTTCGTCAAGAAGGAATCGTTTGCCCGCTACTGGACACTCGGAATTACCGTCCTGACCGCGCTCCTGTCCCTGGTGCTGGTCAGCAACTTTGACCGGGCCACGGACAAGTTTCAGTTTGCGGAACAGACCATGTGGATCAAGAGCCTCAATATCCAGTACGTCCTGGGGATCGACGGTATCTCCATTCTCCTGGTCATGTTGACCACCTTTATCATGCCGCTCTGTGTCCTTGCCTCATGGAACTATATCAAGACCCGGGTTCAACCCTTCATGATCTGCCTGCTGATCATGGAGACCGCCATGCTCGGTGTCTTTATGGCCCTGGACTTCATCCTTTTTTATATCCTCTGGGAGGCAATGCTCATTCCCATGTACCTGATGATCGGGATCTGGGGTGGACCGCGCAGGATCTATGCCTCGGTCAAGTTCTTCCTCTATACCCTGGCAGGCTCAGTCATGCTCCTGGTGGGCATTATCTGGCTCTACAAGACCAACGGTGGCAGTTTCTTTATCCCGGACATGATGTGGCAGGAGTACACCCTCACCGCCCAGGTCATGCTCTTTGCCGCCTTTTTCCTGGCCTTTGCCATCAAGGTGCCGATGTTTCCCTTCCACACCTGGTTACCGGCCGCCCATGTTGAGGCTCCCACCGCAGGTTCAGTCATCCTGGCCTCGGTTCTTCTGAAGATGGGTACCTACGGCTTTCTCCGCTTTGCCCTGCCCATCACTCCGGAGGCGACTCTCCTGCTTATGCCCTATGTGCTGTGGCTCTCCATTGCCGGCATTATCTACGGTGGCTTTACCGCCCTGGCCCAGCAGGATATGAAGAAGCTGATTGCCTATTCCTCTGTGGGCCACATGGGTTTTGTCACCCTGGGTATCTTTGTCCTGAATGTCAACGGCATCGAGGGCGCCATTCTCCAGATGATCAATCACGGTATCACCACCGGCGCCCTGTTCCTCTGCGTGGGAATGATCTATGAGAGGACCCACAGCCGTGAGTTACGCTCAGCAACCGGAGTCGGTAAATACATGCCGATCTACGTGACCTTCCTGGCCTTCTTTTCACTCTCATCTTTTGGCTTTCCAGGGACCAACAGCTTTGTCGGCGAATTTCTGATCCTGGCCGGTGCTTTTGAGCACTCCACCACCCTGGCCCTGGCCGCCATCCCCGGCGCAGTCCTTGCTGCCGCCTATATGCTGCGCATGTTGCAGAAAATTGTCTGGGGCGGCACTGACAATCCTGACCAGTCATGGATCACCGATCTTAACCTGCGCGAGATCGTGATTCTTGCCCCCTTACTGTTCTTTGTCTTCTGGATCGGCCTTGGGCCCCAACCCTTCCTCGATCTGATTCACACCAGTGTTGTTGCTCTGCTTGACCAGTTCAACAGCTATCAGGGTCAGGCTATTGCCGCGACCGAATTGATTGTTCACTGATTGATCTAAAACCACTCAAGGTATAAAGACCATGCAATTTCTTCCAGAATTGACACTGTTGGGAGCAAGCCTGATTTTCTTCCTGGTCAGCCTGACAGACTCTAGCGCCACCAGGGTTAAAAATATCGCCATACTCCTGGGCGCGCTCGTCTTTGGTGCAACCCTGCTCAGCTATTGCCAGGAATCCATTTTGTTCTATGGCGCCTACCAGGTCGATCTTTTTTCCCAGATCTTCAAGACCTTGATTGCCGGGGCAATGTGCGTGGTTCTGCTCTTTGGCCGCGACCTGAAGGGAATCAGCAATAAGGTTCGCCCTGAGTATTATTTGTTCATGTTCATCAGTGTGCTTGGGCTGATGATGCTGGTTTCGAGTATTGAGTTAATGTCCATCTTTGTGGCTCTGGAACTCTCATCCTTTGCAGTCTATATCATGGTCCCCATGCGTGATGACTCAGGTCGCTTTCGTATGCAGATGGAGGCCGGGATCAAGTACCTGCTTTTTGGCGTCACGGCCACCGGCTTTATGCTCTTTGGAATGAGCTACATCTACGGTCTGACAGGCTCCACCCAACTGCCAGTGGTCATCGAAAAAATATCTCTTCTCTACACTCAGCCTGCAGCGGTCGTTGCCGTGCTCATGGTCCTGGCAGGATTCTTCTACAAACTGGCCATCTTTCCCTTCCACTTCTGGGTCCCGGACGTCTATGAAGGGGCCTCCAACGAGACTACGGCCTTTATCGCTTCTGTGCCGAAACTTGCGGCAACCGCCATGCTGATCAGGATCGTGACCATGATCAACGGCGAGGGCCAGGTCATTGTTAATGTCCTGATGGTCTGTGCCGTGCTCTCCATGTTTTACGGCAATCTCTCAGCCCTGGTTCAGAAAGACATCAAACGGATGCTTGGCTTTTCCGGCATCGCCCACGCTGGTTTTGTTCTGCTTGGCATCCTGACCATGCAACTGACTGGATATGCCAACGCCATCTACTACATCATCGGTTACGTAGTGATGAACCTGGCCTGTTTCCTGGTTATCTGTACCGTCTCCAAGGATGGTGAAAACGTTCTGATTGAAGACCTAAGTGGCCTGCATCAGCGATCCCCCCTGCTGGCTCTGACCCTGGGGATCGGCCTCTTTGCCCTGGCCGGCATCCCGCCCTTTGTCGGCTTTATGGGTAAGTTCATGCTCCTGACCGGCGCTTTGCAGGAAGGCTATCTTCTTCTGGTGATTTTGGCCGCGATTAACACCGCCATTGCGATCTTCTACTATTTGTCCGTGGTTCGTATTGCCTACTGCAGCGACCCAGAGGGTCGTGACACTGTTATTGCCACCCCCCTGACCAGCGTTGTGTCTGTGGCACTTCTCCTGATCATTACCATCATGGGCGTTATTCCCCAGCGTTTCCTTGACTTTGCCACCAGCGCGGTTTCTGCAATGCTCTAATCATCAGCAAATTCATATACCGTTCAAGGCCTTGGGATTTTGTCCCAGGGCCTTTTTTATTCCCACACTCCTTTCTGATATTATGAATCCCTGGCTCCTCTTTATCCCAGCTATTCCCGCTTTGGCTGTAATCGTATCTCTTAAGAGATAAATTCTGAGTATTTGGCCGATCCGGTCCTTCTCGTGAATGCCTTGTGACTGAATCAGCACCCGAGAAATACAATTTGGCCTCAATTTTCCATTTTTAGAACGGACTGCTCCATCCACCCTTCCAGAAAATCATTTTCCGGAAGGAATCGATCTTTGACAATACTACTGAGCACGGTTCATTCATCCCCACATCGGTTGCATGAGTTGTTTCGGAAGGGCGTGGGCGATTCGGTGTAAAACCTCTTCCATGGAAGGAACCTCGAAGAGGGTAAAATAGGACCTTATCTTCTCCCAGAGATATCGCTTGCTCCCGCATTTTTTATGTGCCGCCTGGAACAGCGGACAGCACATCTGCTGGACCTGGTCGACCAGAAAAGCCAGCATCATCAAATGAACAAAGACTGCGCTGAGGTGTTTTTTCCCTAAGCCGTAATTGTGTTCCAGGTTGTAGCCCTGGTTTTTCAGAGTGTTGAAGGCTTCGTTTTCAATCCGCCACCTGGCACGACCGGCCCGCATGATGTCCTGGACGTTTGCCGGCGTAAGGTCAAAATCAGTAATCCAGGTAAAATAACAACCTGTCTTGCCAGCAATATCTGTCTCCCAGTACTCGAGAAAATTGATGCGTATCTCGTCCTGACTGGTTTTATTGAGGGGAATGTTTCCAGCAAAACGGAAATGTTGTGTCACACCAGGCTGTTGCTTGTCCGGCTGGTGAATTTCTTCGACTTCCCCAGACTGGATTGCTACATCAAAATGGGCAAAAAGAAATTCATGATCCTTCGGCTTCACCCCCAGGATATACCGCAGGTTGTGCTCCTGCAAGATCCGTATATGTGGAGCATTGGCACTCAGGGCATCCTCGGTAACAATAATCTTGAGATGAGGGTGCTCCCGGCGTAGATCGGCAAGATAACGTTTTGCCGCATTGCGTTCACAATCTCCTTTGCTCGCCCCGTCCTGCTTGATAATCATTTCGGGACAGGTCGGGATAACCTCTCGTCGTTCAGGGTGAACAAAGGCACCGGCCAGCATCTGCTGATAATATTCAATAGTACCGTTCCGCTTTCGCTTACGCAGGCAATAGGCAGAACTGACCTTTTCCGAGGAAAATATGCCGGTCCCGTCCAGGGCCAGCAGATAATGGCCGTCAAGCCATGTCATTTTCTCCATGGCTTTGCCCCGCTGGAGTTGTGAGAAGACATGCTTGAAAGGACGCCGCAAAGATTCTGGAGTGACCAGATCCAAAATGTCACGCATCTGGCTGTCACAAGGGATCTGCTCTACTCCATAGACTGTATGCAGACTACTGGGATCTTCTTTCCTTCTCACATCAAAAGCCAGCAGCGATGGATCTTTGAGAGAGAACATGGCAAAGCCGGACATCAGCGCATCTGTAAGTGGAATTTTACCGTTTGATGCGCGATGATCAGGTACCCTATCAAAATCATTACGTATCTGAGCAAAGAGGGTATCAGCGTTAAGGTGAGCACGCATACGAATTCGACGAAACGACCGAGTGGCGTTATGGATTCTTTTGACACAGGACTTGATGGACGACATGGCGATTCTCCTTGTAAGTTAATGTAATTACAAAGAAAAAGTCGAACAATTCTTGGTCCTATGTCAAGGAAAAAATGAGCTACTCGTGAAAATATTATTTAGTAAAAACAGATCGTTAAACACTATCTCTAAAATTTAGTTTTTACTGCTTCAGCAGGTATTATTGCAAAAAGTTTACGAAATCACAATCTGTTACCCCCTGCTATTACTGGGTTTGCGAAGACATCGGGAATTGCTGTCTTTATCCTAATCGTCCTTATCAGTCACTTCTCCCTGGAGAGTCTGGCTCAGGTCCTGAACCTTAAAACCTTGAAAAAAGGGGTTCCTGCAGAGTTTGATGATGACATCCAACCGGACGAATACCAGAAGACCCAAAAATACATCAGGGCCCATACCGGTCTGAACCTGTTAAAAGAGACCATCGGGCTCATCATTACACTGGTCTTTCTCTGTTCAGGTGGTTTCAACCTACTGGATGTTCTGCTGCGCAGTTTGAATCTCGGTGCAATATTTACTGGAATTCTCTATCTAGGCATCCTCATGCTGGCGACAGCCCTGCTAGACATCCCCTTTGCCGTCTACTCAACTTTCAGCATAGAAGAACGATTCGGGCTCAACAGAACGACAATCACCACCTTTATCAGTGACCGAATCAAAGGCTTCTTCCTGGCTATCATTCTGGGCGTACCGCTTCTTGGACTCATCCTCTGGTTTTTTGAACGAACCGGAAACTGGGCCTGGATAGCCTGCTGGTCGGGAGTGACCCTGTTCACCATTATCATCCAGTTTCTTGCCCCGGTATTGATCATGCCGCTCTTCAATCGCTTTACCCCAATGGAAGATGGTGAGCTAAAGGATATTATCAATGATTATGCCCAGCAGGAAAAATTCCAAATCCAGGGCATCTACACCATGGATGGCTCAAAACGCTCGACGAAACTCAATGCCTTCTTTACAGGATTTGGACGTACCCGGAAGATTGTCTTCTACGATACCCTGATCAGAAAACTGAGTCACAATGAGATCCTGTCCGTACTTGCTCATGAAATGGGCCATTATCGCCGGCATCACCTGTTAAAAATGTTGACTGCCTCCATCCTCCAAACCGGTCTGGTCTTTTTTCTCCTGTCACAAATCATGGGCAACTCCCTGCTTTTTGCTGCCTTCGGCATGGAACACATCTCGTTTTACGCCGGTCTGGTTTTTTTCGGCTTTCTCTACACCCCTGTTAATTTGTTTCTCTCACTGATCATCAACTGGCTCTCACGGCACCATGAATACCAGGCCGACCGCTATGTGACTGACAGCAGTGGCCGCCAGAAAGACCTTATCAGCGGGCTCAAAAAACTGGGGTTGAGTAATATGGCCCACCTCACCCCACACCCACTCACCACCATCCTGCACGCCAGCCACCCACCCCTGAATGACCGAATTCGAAAGATCATCGAACAAGATAAAGACCAGTAAATATTTAAGTATTGTAGTGACTTGAGTCTGTGTGCTGTCCTGCGATGATCCTAGCTGAAACAACTGACCACCCAACTGTAAGAAAGACGAGAGGTTGGGGCTGGGATGGCGTAGCGGTGTAAATGGCGAGAGGCTGGGAGGTATGGGCCAGTCAGCGGCATGAGGTGCCTGCCCTGCTAAGCTCCGCCCGCCCCCTTGATGATTGGCATCACCAAGGGGTAAGATACGCAGTTCAGACACCTCATGCCGCTGACTTCCGCTTTCCTGCTCAGCCCG
>CALENA010000173.1 GCA_937910875.1 uncultured Desulfobulbaceae bacterium
GGCGGGTCAGATCATTCATGGCCGCATCGACGATCACGAATTTTTTCTCGCTGACTCCGCCGCGGTTGCTCTTGGTGTATTGGACCTCAGTGACCAGGATACCGGCATTCCCGACGATGACCCGGCCCGGTTCAAAGATCAGGGTGGCCTGGAGATCGCCCAGTTCGGCCATGATCGCCCGGGCGTATTCCTCCGGATGCGGTGGTTGTTCGCCATTATAGGCGATGCCGACTCCGCCGCCAAGATCAATGTAGTCAATGGGGATGCCCGACTCGGCCAGTTGCTTGACAAAGGCCTTGACCTTGATCAGCGACTCGATAAAGGGTGAGATCAGGGTCAGTTGCGAGCCGATGTGGCAGCTGATGCCTTTGATGGCAATATGCTCCATGGCCGCGGCCTGCTGGTAGAGCGCGGCCGCCTCCTGGATGGGGATGCCAAACTTGTTCTTGGCCAGACCCGTGGAGATGTAGGCGTGGGTCTTGGGATCGACGTCCGGATTGACCCGGAAGGCGATGGTTGCGGTCACGTTCATTGCCGCGGCCACCCGTTGTAAACGAATCAGTTCCTGGGCTGATTCGACATTGAACATCAGAATTCCGGCCGAGAGCCCGGCCCGCAGTTCAGCCTCGGTCTTGCCTACTCCGGAGTAGATGATCTTGTTGGCCGGGATTCCGGCCTTGAGGGCCCGGAACAGCTCACCACCGGAGACGATATCGGCCCCGCCGCCCAGTCTGGCAAAGAGGTTGAGTACCGCGATGTTGGAGCAGGCCTTGACCGCAAAGCAGGTGAGGTGCGCGGCATCATTGAAGCTCTGGTCAAAGGCCTTGAAATGGCGTTCCAGGGTGGCCCGGCTGTAGAGATAGAAGGGGGTGCCGACAGCCCGGGCGATGTCGCTGACCGGGGTTTCTTCACAGTGGAGTATGCCGTCCTTGAATTGAAAATGGTTCACTTGGATTCCTGTTCAGAAGGGGCTGGTGTGGGTTGCTCTGATTCGTTCTTGTCTGGTGGGGGCCAGGTGATGCTGATGATATTTGAATCGTGGCCGGCGGCCCACCAGCTGGTCCGGGCCAGGATCTTAAATGAGTAGGTGTGGCCTGGTCTCAGGTTTGTGTAGTCATAATGGCCAGTTCGTCCCTCTTTCGGGTCGAGCTCACCGCCGGCTATGATGAGCGGCCGGCCAAAGGGGAGAGGACAGTCGGCGCAGACCTGATCCAGCGGGACCTCGGCCCGGTAGAGCTCAAAATTGTCGATCCTGGCCAGATTCCGGCCACGGATGGTCCGGCGGGGATAAGACCATTCCAGCAGGAGTCCTGCGTCTGTGATCGTGGCCCGCAGGTCAGTGATTGCCTGAGGCACCACGGCTTCGGGCGGCAGCGGTGGTGTTTTATAGCCACAGCCGCCAAGATTCAGGACAAACACCAGGCCCAGGATGACGGTCAGGACTGTTTTCGGCAACCAGTCATTCCTGTTCATCTCAGTGGGGAAACCGCACGTTCGGCCCGTTCCAGGGCTTCACTGACCCGGATCAGGCTGGTTCCGCCTTCCGAGATCCGGCTGTTCATCGAACCCTCGACACTCAGGACTTCAAAGACGTCCTTGTTGATCACCGGTGAGAATTCCTGCAGATCGGCCAGGTTCAGATCGGTGAGTTCGCAGCCGCGCTCAATGCAGGTGGCCACGGCCCGGCCGACGATGGCATGGGCCTCGCGGAAGGGGATATTTTTCAGGACCAGGTAATCGGCCAGATCAGTGGCGGTCATGAACCCGGTCCGGGTGGCCTCGTCCAGGCGTGCGGTCTTGAATTTCAGGTTGGCCATAAGCTCGGCCGTGATGGCCAGCGAGGCTGAAACCGTGTCCACCGCATCAAAGACCGGCTCCTTGTCTTCCTGGAGATCGCGGTTGTAGGTGAGTGGCAGTCCTTTGACCAGAGTGATCAGGGCCATGAGGCTGCCCACCACCCGGCCGGTCTTGCCGCGGATCAGCTCAGGGATGTCCGGATTTTTCTTCTGCGGCATGATAGATGAGCCGGTGCAGAAGCGGTCGTCGATATCAACAAAGGCAAATTCCTGGGTCGACCAGAGAACCAGCTCCTCGGACAGTCTTGAGAGGTGGAGCTGGATCAGGGTACAGCAGCTGACAAACTCGATGGCAAAGTCGCGGTCGCCCGAGGTATCCATGGAATTGGCGGTGACTGTCGGGAACCCCAGAATCTCTGCCACCTGACGCCGGTCGATGGGCAATCCGGTCCCAGCCATGGCTGCGCAGCCCAAGGGCAGGATGTTGATCCGTTTACGGCAGTCCATGAGGCGGTCGCGGTCGCGACCAAACATCTCGAAATAGGCAAGCATGTGGTGGGAGATCAGTACCGGCTGGGCCCGCTGCAGATGGGTATAGCCGGGCATCAGATGACCCAGATAGGTGCGGGCCAGGCTCACGAAGGCCCGGCGCACCGTTTCCAGAAGCGTCATCAGACGATCGCATTCGTCACGCAGATAGAGGCGCAGGTCAAGGGCAATCTGGTCATTACGGCTGCGGCCGCTGTGCAGTTTGGCCCCGGCCGCACCGATCCGTTCGATCAGAGACTTTTCGATATTCATGTGAATATCTTCCAGCTCCCGGCGGAACTCGAACCGGTCGTTGTCGATCTCGGCTTCGATCTCGTTCAGCCCCTGGAGGATGGCCGCCAGTTCTTCATTGCTGAGCAGACCATTGTCCTTGAGCATGGTTGCGTGGGCCCGGCTGCCGGCAATATCATATTTGTACAGGCGGGAGTCGTAGTGGATCGAGGCGGTAAAGGCCTCAACCGAGGCCGCAGTTCCGGCCTCGAAACGGCCGCCCCACATCTTTCCTGATCCTTGGCTCATGATCTCAGCGACCCTTGTTCTGCATGGCCTGAATCTGGAGACGCAGCCCGTTGAGGCGGATGAACCCGCCGGCATCGGCCTGGTTATAGACCTGATCCTCTTCAAAGGTGGCAAAGCTCTCCTGGTACAGGGACTGGTCTGATTTGCGCCCCACAGGAGTGGCGTTGCCCTTGTAGAGTTTCATCCGGACCGTGCCGCTGACTGTTCGCTGGCTGGCGTCCATGGTGGTCTGCAGCAGTTCCCGCTCCGGCGAGAACCAGAAGCCGTTGTAGATCAGTTCGGCGTAACGGGCGATCAGGGAGTCGCGGATGCGCATGACCTCCCGGTCCATGGTGATGGTTTCCAGGTCCCGATGCGCCGTCCGCAGCAGGGTGCCGCCCGGGGTTTCATAGACCCCGCGTGACTTCATGCCCACGAAGCGGTTTTCCACCAGATCAAGACGGCCAATGCCGTTAGCCGCGGCCAGCTGGTTGAGCCGGGTGAACAGGGGGAGCGGGGCCAGTCGCTTGCCGTCCAGGGCCACCGGGTCGCCGTTTTCAAAGTCGATTTCCACATAGGTCGGGACATCAGGGGCCTTTTCCGGAGAGACGGTCAGCTTGAACATGTCCTCATCCGGCTCGTTCCATGGGTCTTCAAGCAGGCCACCCTCAAAGCTGATATGGAGCAGATTTTCATCTGAGCTGTAGGGGTTTTTCTTGGTGGTCGGTACCGGAATATTGTGTTCTTTGGCAAACTGGACCAGTTTCTGGCGGGAGTTGAGATCCCAGATCCGCCAGGGGGCGATGATCTTGAGCGAGGGGTCGATGCCCAGGTAGGCCAGTTCAAAGCGTACCTGATCGTTGCCCTTGCCGGTTGCCCCGTGGCTGACCGCGTCTGCCCCTTCCTGGTGGGCGATCCGGACCTGTTCCTTGCCGATGATCGGCCGAGCCAGCGAGGTGCCCAGCAGGTAAGAGCCCTCGTAAATGGCGTTGGCACGGAAGGCCGGGAAGATATAATCGCTGACAAACTCTTCCTTCAGATCGGAGATGATGACCTTTTCAGCCCCGGTGGCCATTCCCTTGACCCGGATTGCTTCCCAGTCTTCGGTCTGGCCTACGTCGGCGGCATAGGCAATGATCGGGCATTGATATTCCTCGGCCAGCCACTTGAGGATGACTGAGGTGTCCAGGCCACCAGAATAGGCCAGTACGATTTTTTTCACATCCATGTTGTTTATTCTCCGATCAATTGCGCAAGGATTGCCTTGTGCATGTGCATCTTGTTTTCGGCCTGGTCAAAGGCCACGCAGCGTGCTGATTCGAGGACCTCGTCGGTGATCTCTTCGCCGCGGTGGGCCGGCAGGCAGTGGAGGACAATGGCCGTCTCCGGGGCCAGGGCCAGCAGCTGGTCGTTGACCTGGTATTTTTGAAACACGGTCAGCCGCTCTTCCTGTTCGGATTCCTGGCCCATGGAGGCCCAGACATCAACGTTGATGACATCGGCCTCTTGCACGGCCTGGGCGGGATCGCGGAGCAGGGTAATGGGTTTTGCGGCTTCGGCCCGGGCCGTGGCCAGGATCTCTGGGTTGGGGGCATAGCCTTCCGGACAGGCCAGGATCAGTTCAAAGCCAAGACGGCCGGCGGCCTGAATCCAGGAGTTGGCCATGTTGTTGCCATCACCCACCCAGGCGATTTTCAGATCCTGGATGGCCCCTTTTTTCTCGATCACGGTCATGATGTCGCTGAGAATCTGGCAGGGGTGGTGGAGGTCTGTCAGGGCATTGATCACCGGTACTGAGGAATAGCCGGCCAACTCTTCGACCACATCCTGACCAAAGGTGCGGACCACCATCCCATCGACATAGCGGGCCATGACCCTGGCCATATCCTTGAGCGGTTCACTTCTGGCCAGCTGAGTGTCGCGGCCGGAGAGAAAGATGACCTGGCCGCCCAGCCCATACATGGCGGCTTCAAACGAGACTCGGGTGCGGGTCGAGGGTTTCTCAAAGATCAGGCCGATGGTCTTGCCGTTCAGTTGGCGGTGGATCACGCCCTGTTGCCGTTCGGTCTTCAGCTTGATGGCAAGATCGATGAAGCTGGTGAGTGCTTCCTTGCTAAAGTCATGTAATGATTTTAAATGTGTTGGCATGGGGGGTGCCCTGTCAGCTGCGGAGTTCCAATGGGTTCCGCCTGTTTATCTTGTCCCTCATGGGTCAATCCCATATACAGTGGGGGAAAAGAATTATATTTACAAAAAACAGGGCCTCTTTGCAAAGAATTTTCTTAAATAGTTGTGAAATCCAGATTTTTACAATGTGAGAGCAGCTGGGTTAGGTGAGCATGAGCAACTCGAGCGGGTTGGTTTGGAGGGGGAGATCCCTGTCCTCCTTTTGCTCGCTGACACGTCAAAATTCGCTGAGCACCTGCCCCATGATGTCTGCGAACTGGTCAATTTCCTCCTGGCTCACGATCAAGGGCGGCAGGAAGCGGAGGACCGCGTTGCCGGCGAAGTTGATCAGGCAGCCCTTTTCAAACATCCGTTTGACCATTGCCCCACCCACGGCCACCCCGGCCTCGGTCAGGACCAGTCCCTGGATCAGACCCAGGCCCCGGACCCCGGAGAGCAGTCGGGGGAAGCGGCCTGCAAGTTCCTGCAGCCGTTCTTCCAGATAACGGGCCTGGATCTTGACTTGAGGTAGAAACCCGTCCGCCAGCATAATCTTGAGGGTGGTCACGGCCGCGGCAGCAGCCACCGGGTTGCCGCCAAAGGTGGAGCCGTGGGTCCCGGGGGTGAAGGCGGCGGCAATCTCTTTTGTGGCCAGCATGGCGCCGATGGGCAGGCCGCTGCCCAGGGCCTTGGCCAGAGTCATGATGTCTGGGGTCACGCCCATCTGTTCATGAGCAAACAGGGTCCCGGTCCGGCCCATGCCGGTCTGAATCTCGTCCATGATCAGGAAGAGCTGGTGTTGATCACAGAGGGCGCGCAGCCCCAGGAGATAGTCCGCGGGAAGTGGTCTGACCCCTCCCTCCCCCTGCACGGGTTCACAGAGGATGGCGCAGGTGGTCTCATTGATCAGGGCCTCGATGGCAGAGAGGTCGCCAAAGGGGGCATGGATAAAGCCCTCGGGCATGGGCTCAAAGCCCTGGTGGAACTTGGGCTGGCCCGTGGCGGCCACAGTGGCCAGGGTCCGGCCGTGAAAGGAGCCGGTCAGCGAAATGATCTGATAGCGTCCGGGTCCTGCGGCGATCCGGGCCAGTTTGATGGCCGCCTCGTTGACCTCGGCCCCGCTGTTGGCGAGAAAGACCTTGTCGGCAAAGGAGTTGGCCACCAAGAGCTGGGCCAGTTCGGTCTGCGGTTCGGTGTAATAGAGATTGGAGACATGGACCAGACGTGCCGCCTGCTCCTGGATGGTCCGGGTGACCTCGGGATGACAGTGGCCCAGACTGCAGACCGAGATTCCCGAGAGAAAGTCGAGGTACTGACGGCCATCGGCATCGGTCAGGCAACAGCCCTGGCCTGAAACCATGGCGGCTGGATAGCGGGCATAGGTTCCCATGAAGACCTCGTTGCTGGCTGCGGCCAGCTCCTGATTTGAATGGCTCATTGGACAATCTCCGTGCCGACCCCTTCGTGGGTGAACATCTCCAGAAGGATGGCGTGTTCAACCCGGCCGTCGATGATATGGGTCTTGGTCACCCCCTGTTTCAGGGCAGTGGCGCAGCAGTTGACCTTGGGGATCATGCCACCCTTGATGATGCCCCGCTCGATCTGTCCTGCCAGTTCGTCCAGGCGGAGGGAATGGATGAGTGCACCCTCCTGGTCCATGACTCCTGCAACATCGGTGAGCAGGATCAGCTTGGCGGCCTTGAGTTCACCGGCAATGGCCCCGGCCACCAGATCGGCATTGATGTTGAACGCCTGGCCGTCTGCACCCACGCCCACCGGGGCGATGACCGGGATGAAGTCTTCGCGTTCCAGGGTCCTGAGAATCGAGGCGTTGATATGGGTCACCTGACCGACCCGGCCAAGATCGATCAGTTCGGGGGGCGCCTCCATGGCGTCGCCTGCCTTGGCGCTGATCTTCAGTTTTTCGGCGCAGACCAGATCACCGTCACGGCCCGAGAGACCCACGGCCCGGCCGCCGCAATGATTGATGTTGCCGACGATCTCCTTGTTGACCTTGCCCACCAGAACCATCTCCACCACGTCCATGGTCTCGCCGTCGGTGACCCGCATTCCCTGGACATAAGAGGGTTTGATCTGCAGGCGATCGAGCAGCTGATTGATCTGGGGGCCGCCGCCGTGGACAATGACCGGGTTGATGCCGATCTGCTTGAGGAGGATGACATCCAGGGCGAATTGTCTCTTCAGGTTCTCGTCGACCATGGCATGGCCGCCGTATTTGATGACCACGGTCTTGTGGCGGAACTCCTGCATATAGGGCAGGGATTCAATCAGGACCTTGGCCCGTTCAATGCTCTTCTTCATGATGGGTGGTGCTCCTTAAGGCCCGAAGGCGTGGTTGGCGTCAAAAGGTGAAGGAAACGGAGTCTTTTTTGCTGCATGTGAAATGTGGATCGAGAGAACTGTGTCAACCGACCATCTTTCATGGAGCCATATTATTTTACTGACTCGGGAAAATGAAGTAAAGCAATCTTTATTTTCTCGTAACTGTTCAGCGGCACCCCATCTTCGCCCATTCTGACCTTCTCACATACACAAGTATGCTTCGAAGTCCAGAATGAACCAACCTGGTGCACCGATGACCAGTTACAGTTCCCGGTTTATGGCTATTCCTGGGCAGTACGGTGAATAGTTACATTTTCGGTTCATCCGCAGAATCTGTGGGTGACGTCCGGCTCGGGAAGATTCCCAAGT
>CALENA010000174.1 GCA_937910875.1 uncultured Desulfobulbaceae bacterium
GGATATGGGGCGATGCTGGACAATTACAGTGGGGGGCAAGACGTACGACCTGCTCCGTTGACACCGGTGTATGGTTCACAGGCCTCTTCCTCGGAGTCTACGCTTACCTGGATATGGGGCGATGCTGGACAATTACAGTGGGGGGCAAGAGATACGGCCGGTAACAACAACTATGCTAGAGACAGCCTGCGATGGTCAGTAAGAAAAATATCCTTTTCACCCTTGGTCGTCCATTCAGCCCAATCTATGGTTGGGCCATGAAAGTGCGGGCGGCCTGCTATCAGAAAGAAATTCTGCCCAGCAGCAGAATGGCGGTTCCGGTTATCTCCGTGGGCAACCTGACCATGGGCGGCACCGGCAAGACCCCACTGGTTCGTTATCTGGCCGAGCTCCTGCAAGAGCGGGGATTGCGTCCGGCGATCATCAGCCGCGGATACGGAGGTACAACCAAAAATCGTTTCAATGTGGTCTCAGACGGTCGACAAATCTTTCTGCAGGCCGACGAGGCCGGAGACGAACCACGGCTCCTGGCTGAACTGCTGCCAGGTGTTCCAGTGCTCACCGGCATCGTACGGACCCTTCCCTGCCGCCATGCCATCCAGGAGCTGGGCTGCAATGTCCTGATCCTGGATGACGGATTCCAGCATTTGAAGGTGCAGCGAGACATCAACCTGGTCCTGTTCCACGGCGACGAACTGGCCGGCAACAGCCGCATCTTTCCCGGCGGCGACCTGCGCGAGTCGGTCTCGGCCCTGCAGCGGGCCACCGCCTTTGTCCTCACCAACATCACCCCGGAAAATCAAGAGAGAAACCAACGTTTTTGCGAACTGCTCCAGCAACGCTTTCCAGGTCGGCCGGTCTTCCTGACCTCAACCTGCACCCAGACCTTCCGCAGACAGGGTGACAACACCCCCTTAAGCGCCACAGAACTGCCCACCCCTCTCCATGGCTTCTGCGGAATCGGCAAACCCGCGACCTTCCGCCGCGACCTCAGCCGACTTGGGCTGCAGCTCAGCGGCTTCTCATCCTTCAGAGACCACCAGCCCTATTCAGCCACCCTGCTGGCCAGAATCAGCAACAAGGCCGAACAGCAGGGAGCGCAGGGACTGGTGACCACGGAAAAGGATCTGGTTAAGATTGGTTCCTCTCCACTGTCTCTTCCCCTCTTCGCCCTGCAACTGCAGGTTCAATCTCAGCTGGAGTTGAACACATTGATTCTGGACCACCTCGGCCTGCATTCTTGAAGAACTGACAGGCAACGTACGATTGACTGACTTGAATTTTGTAAGTGACACACCACAAGCCCTTCACCACAACAGACTGCGCCATCAGGACTCTTCATCATTCCAACGCCCCAGGGCCAACTTGTCAATTTTGTTATTAGCGGTCTTGGGCAGTTGATCGAGAAAAATCACCCGGGCCGGGATCATAAAATTTTCAGATCTGGCCATACAGATCTTTTGCACCTGGCGCTCGGTTATTGCGCAGTCCTGCCCCAGAACAAGAAAGGCATGGATGGCCTGACCCAGGGTTTCATCCGCCACCCCAACCACTGCCGCCTCTTTGACCTCCGGAATCGAATAGAGGATGTTTTCAACTTCTACAGGGCTGACCTTTTCTCCGCGCGTCTTGATCATGTCATCGTTCCGACCGATAAAGTAGAGAAATCCTTCTTCATCCATGCGGAACAGATCATGGGTACAGAGAATCCGCTCGCCCGGCAAGCGGCCTGGTTTGAGCATTTTCCGGCTCAGTTCCGGCTGATTCCAGTACCCGGCCATCACATGGGGCCCACGGACATGGAGAATCCCCTGCCCGCCCGGTGGAACCGGTTCTCCCTCCGCCGTCAGGAGAAAGACCTCGGTCCCAGGGATGGCCTTCCCCACCGAGGCAGGTTTTTCCATAAGCAGTTCGGGCTCCAGATAACAGACCCGCTTGCATTCTGTCAGTCCGTACATCTTATAGATCAGGGCATTGGGAAAGATCTCCCTGAGATACGGAACAAACTCAGCCGAGAGGGCCGCTGCCGTATTGGTCACGCGAGTCACACCCGGGAAACAGAGCTTTTCTCTTTTGTGGGCTGCGACCATCAATGAATAGATCGTCGGGACCCCAGGGAAAACCGTGACGGCTTCAGCCACCATCCGTTTGTAGACCAGGGCCGGAAAGATAAAGGACCGCTCTATCACCAGGGTCGCCCCCAGTTTCATGGTCATCAGAAGTTGATAGAGGCCATAATCAAAGGCCAGGGGAAGGACCAGGAGGGTCTTGTCATGTTCGGATAACCGCAGATATTCAATCAGGCTCCAGGCGGCAAAGACCATGGACTGATGGGTCTGCATGACGCCCTTGGGAAAGCCTGTACTTCCGGATGTATAGATCAGGGCTGCCAGATCATTGGGAATAACAGAAACCGGATGCTCCAGGGGAGCATTTTCAGCAAGCACCGATTCAAGGTCAGCAAACGACTTCTCCCCGGCAGGGATAATGGGGACAGCCTTCCCGGAATAGATGACGCAGACCACGGAGACCACCTCTTGTCCGGGACCGACAAAGACCGAGGCCAAATGGCTGTCACTGAGCAGGATCTTTGCCTGACTGTCGGTCAGGAGAAAATGCAACTTGTCTGCCTTGGTCTGCGGATTGATCATCACAAAGACACCGCCGGCCAGCAAGGTGCCATAGATCGAAATGACACAGGGCCAGGTATTGTCCATGAAGATGGCCACCCGGTCACCAGGACACACACCATAGCGCAGCAAGGCGGCGGCCATACGGGAGGCTGTCTCCAGCAGTTGACCGTAGGTATAGGTCTTTCCCTCGATGATCAGGGCGACCTTGTCGGGATGTCGCCGGGCCGCGGCCAACATGCCTTCACGAAGTAATCGTTGCGGTTTGTGGGTCATATCATGTTTCCCTGCTCGTCAGAATGGCCAGAAAATGGCTGCACCATTCCTGAATCATCTTGAAGAAAAAACCAATGATGGGGAAGCCCCCTGTAATAGGATAATTTTCGTTCAACATCAGGAGATGTGAAAAATTGTGCCTCAGCCATCCGGTCAATATTCCAATGATAACATATTGAGCATAACGAAGAGGCTGGCTGAAAAGATCATGTTATAAGAGGCCCGGAGGATAAATCAAACCAATCTGCCGCATATTCATTGAACAAGATCGGTCACTCCGGCAACACTTGTCGGTTGCCGATAACAATCTTACAGGCCCGGGCAGGTGAACAATGTTTTGGCCTGCTCACAAAGAGCTGAGAGAGCAGCATGGTGGAGATCACAGAGACCAGGGCCATTTCATCGGTCTCACTCACCCCTTTTTCAAGATTGTTCACACATTTTTTGACCAGGGCCGCGGTAACCTGCACGTCAAACAAGCCGGCCTGGTCAATCGATCCAGGTGACAGGAGGTCATGAACGTATTCCGGTGCATTGGGTCCGACAAACGCCTTGAGAATCGGCGCGCGATAGGGTCTTTTTTCGCGAGTGGCAATATTTTTCGGCAGGAGCGGGGCCGCAGCCTTCCGGAGGAGATATTTTTCATTGAGCCCACGGATACGCAATCGATCAGGCAGACGTGCCGCAAACTCAGCCACCCGGTAATCCAGAAAGGGAAAGCGACCCTCCACCGAGTTTCCCATGAGCATCCGATCCCCCTGGGAGTGGAGCAGATAGCCCTGCAAAAAGGTCTTGATCTCCAGATACTGCGCCTTACCCAAGGGTGTGAAGTCATTGAATCCCTGCGGGAGACGCTGCAGCAATCTCTCCTGGGGAGAAGTCATCCCGGCCAGATCATCACGCAGAGACCTTCGCAGGAGCTGCTGCATCCGGCCACTGTTCTGAAAACGGATCTGGTGACTGTAAAGGGGGTCGCCCACATCAGTGAGCTTTTTTCGAAAAAAGGCCCGGGTAAAGGCCTCTGCCCGACCAAGATTCTGAGCCAGGTAGGGATAGAGCCGGCGCAAGAGCAATGGACGAAGTTCTGACTCCGGTTGTCTGGCCCAGAACCGCCGGACCTTGGCCTCACGGAAAATATTATACCCGGCCAGGACCTCATCGGCACCCTCACCCGTGAGGACGACCTTATACCCCTTGCTGCGCACCGCTCTTGAGAGCAGAAGCAGGGGGGCAGGGGCGGTGCGCAGCAAGGGTTTCTCGGAAAGCCAGACGACTTCCGGAAAGACCTGGGCGATTTCAGGTCCATGAATATTCACCGACTGCAAGTCTGTGTTCAACTCCCGAGCCATCTGCTCCTGATAGATACGTTCGTCAAACAGTGGATCGGCAAAACTGACCGCAAAGGAGTGCAGCGGTGTATCGGAAACCTGACGGACCATGGCCGCAGTCAATGAGGAATCCAGGCCGCCGCTCAGATAAACGGCCACTGGCACATCCGCCCGCAGACGAAGACGGGTGGAAGAATAGAGGATATCCCGCAGTTCATCGGCCAGATCTTCCTCACTTTCCTGACGCCCGTCAGTGGCTCCGGCAAAACACAGGTCCCACCAGCAGGTCTCTTCCACAATCCCACTGGCATCAACCCGCATAAAATGGCCTGGAGACAGTTCGCGAATGCCTGGAAAAGAGGTCTGTTCCGGTGCCATCCCCCAGAGCGAAAAAGTCTCATGCAGACCAACTGGATCGATCTTACGCACGGCCTGTGGATGCCGGAGAATCGATTTGCATTCCGAGGCAAAGACAAGGTCCTGACCATATTGGGCAATGAACAGGGGACGAATCCCCAGCCGGTCACGGGCCAGAAACAACTCTTTTTTCTGCCGGTCCCAGATGGCAAAGGCAAAGGCACCGTTCAATCGGTTCAGCGAATCGCAGCCCCATTCCTCATAGGCATGAACCAGGACCTCGGTGTCGCATCTGGTTGCAAAACAGTGACCCAGTTCTTCCAATTCCGCCTGAAGTTCTGGAGAGTTATAGATCTCGCCATTCTGCATCACCCAGAACCGCCGGTCTTCATTGGCCAGGGGCTGGTCCCCACCGGCAAGGTCGACAATTGAGAGCCTGGTGTTGACCATGCCGAACAGCTCATCAAGGTAGAGTCCCACCCCATCAGGGCCCCTGTGCTGAATCTCCCCGCCCATCTCCAGGAGAAGCTCACGGGAGACAGCTGTTGTTCCACGACTGTATATACCGGCTATTCCACACATTGAGCCATCACTCCAACACTGTTATTTTCCGGCGCTGTCGGTTGAATACAGATGAGTTTTGCTGAACCGTCAGGCAATCTCCAGCACCGGGCTGACCAGCAATGGCGGCATGTGCTGATAACGGGTGGTACGCCGTTTATTTTCAATGTCCTTAAAAACCCGTTCAACCTGTTCCGGCAGTAATTCCACGGCATCTGCCACCTGGGCCGCGGAATATCCATGGTTTCTGGCATAGAGGCAGAGATCCATCTTGTGGTAAGGCAGAGAAAAGTAAAATTCTTCCTGTTCCTGAGGCATGGAATAGGTATCAGTGGTCGGTGGCCGACGGCGAATTTCTTCAGGAATACCAAGATAAGCCGCCAACTGATAGACTTGCGACTTATAGAGATGGGCAATGGGCTTAAAGTCGGCCAGACCATCGCCCCCTTTGACAAAAAAGCCCTGATCATACTCCAGACGATTGGGAGTCCCGGTCACCGCGTAATTCCGCTGATCAGCATGATAATACTCCAGCATCTTACGAGTCCGCTGCTTGAAGTTTGTGGCAGCCACCACTCCCAGATAGGCCGACAACGACAGGCGTTTCTTCATGCGCTTGCCATCGGGGGAGACGGCAATGACCGAGAAAATACGATACTGGTCACTCTCGATTACGCTGGGAAGGACAATCTTGGATTTCCAGTTCGGGCCATATTCCGGAATAACCGTCCGAATGGCCTCATCACGCCTGCGATAACAGCCAACCGCCTCCAGAACTGGGGTGATATCCTCAAGAACAGCCTCAACACCGATACAATCAGCAACCGCCCGTGACAGGTCCAGGGTATCTTCTGCGGAATCCTGCTCCGGAGTGAACAGCCCCAAGGTTCGTTCAGGACCGAGGGCTGCCGCTGACAGCGCGGCAACCACTGAGCTGTCAATTCCCCCAGAGATGCCAACCACAGCTCCCTGTTTCTTCAAGGTCTGAAACACCTGATCCCGAATCACCGACTGAATCATCAACGCCGTTTTTTCACAATCAATCTTCAGGACATCAGGGGTCAATCTTTCCAGGCTCATAATCCGCTTTCCCTCTCTGACTACATGACAAACTCAACCACAGATTCTTCCAGGTCAAGCCTTTTTTCGCTGGACAAAGGCACAAATCCGGCTGATGGAATCAAGATTGTCAGGCAATATTTCATCATCATCAATCGTAATACCGTATGTCTCCTCAATAAAATCAATGAGGGCGAAAACCCCCGTCGAATCAATGACCCCAAGATCCATCAACGACTGATCAGCGCCAAGTTCGGCATGATCGTCTGTCAAAATATAGTTTGTCTGAATAAACTCCCGAACTTCATTCTCCATGTTCACTCCATCCTTAATTTCCCGGCTGCCTCGCAGACACAACACCTTTGTTTTCAAACTCAGCTTCTTCAGAGACAAGACTCTGGCACAGAACAATATCAGTTCATATCACGATCCATTTTCAGGCCTTCCTGTGTACTTGATAATCCGTGCCGGAACGCCAATAGCTGTTGCATGCGGGGGCACATCAGTAATCACCAGAGAATTTGCTGCAATCCTGGCCCCATCACCAATAACAACTTCTCCCAACACCGTAGCGCCCCTGCCGATATAGACATTATTCCCGATAATCGGCGCCCCACCTCGCTCCATATTCGTGCCCAACGTCACATCCTGCTGAATACCGCAATAATCACCAATAACCGTCCTGGGATGAATTGAGATATTCCCGGAATGAATCAGGTGCAGCGCCTTGCCAACAGTGACCTCCCGATACAGACGAATCCCAGAAGTGATTAAAACCACAAAAATCAGCAGTCCGTAAACCTTTGAGGCAATCCACTGCAACCAGGACGGCTTGATCGTCAGTGACCAAACCCCATAACGATACGTCAAAATGGCCCACAATGCCGGATTCAGCCATTTGGCATCATGACGATGATAATCTTCACGAATCAGCTTCAACATTCCCATAACTTCTCAGCTTAACGGCAAAATATATGACGGACAAACCTTCCCCTAATGCCTATCACAAAACAGAACACCCACCAAGAAAAAAGAACAAGTCAGTCATTTTACACTCAATTGTGTATTTTTATACACATCGCCTTTGCAGTACCGACTAGTCTGCCCATTCACATAACAATCTGGAATAAAACAATAAATAATCACAATACGACCAGGCGCAACACTGACTCAATTTTGGCCCTTATCTTGCATAACCAACTGCACTTACTCCCAATTACCAGACAGGACGAACATGACCAATCACCTTGACCCCCAACAATATACCCTCAACCGCAGCGTCAGTTGCTGCGGGGTCGGCCTCCACTCGGGCCATACCGTCAATCTGACGATCAACCCGGCCCCGGCCAACAGCGGGTTGTGCTTCTTCCGCATTGACCTGCCCGGCCAGCCGGCTATTCCCGCCCACATGGACCAGGTCAGCGACACCCGTCTGGCCACCACCATCGGCACAGGCGAGGCCCGGGTCTCAACCACTGAACATCTGATGGCCGCCCTCCGCAGTTATGGGATCGACAACGCCCACATCGAAGTTGATGCCCCGGAAATTCCGATCATGGACGGCAGCGCCGGTCCTTTCATGCTCCTGCTCAAACGGGCCGGACGCACGCCCCAGAAATCCTGCCGCAAGGTCCTGCGAATCACCAAAGAAATTCGTTACACGGACGGCACGTCCGAGATCAAAATCTCCCCCTATAACGGCTTCAAGGTTTCAGGCGAGATCGACTTTGACGATACCCTGATCAAGAAACAACGCTACAGTATCGATCTCAGCGGTGACAGCTTCATCAAGGAGATCGCCCGAGCCCGCACCTTCGGCTATGTTGAACAGGTTGAAGAGCTCTGGGCCAACGGCCTGGCCCTGGGTGGAAATCTGGACAACGTGATTGCCATCCACTGGAATCGCCAGACCATCCTCAACGAAGACGGTCTTCGCTTCCACGACGAGTTCATCCGCCATAAGGTCCTGGACCTGATCGGCGACCTGGCCCTGATCGGCTGCCCGATCCTCGGTCGCGTTTCAGCCAGTCGTTGCGGTCACACCCAACACCTGGCCTTCATGAAGGAGATCGCCGCCCATCCAGAGTGCTGGGAGTTGATTGAACTGAAGGGAAACGGTCACCACTCGGTGCTCAAACAGATGGTCAGCCACACCAGGTCAGCGGCTGGAGGAATGATCCTGCCCCTGCTCAACCCACAGGGCTGCGGTAAAACCCTCAGCCAGACCCCCTGCTGAACCAGTCTCCCGTTTTCAGCAAAAAGCCCGGGCATCTGCCTGGGCTTTTTGCTTCCAATCCCGTAACTATTCAACGAAAATGATCCACCAACAGTCTGATCAGGAATGGAAAGAGGTGGGGTCAGGAAGGTCCCTGTCCGGCGCATCTGAAACCACAACACGATTCACGCCCCCACTATTCACCAATAATCTTGACCAGGACCCGCTTCCTGCGTCGACCATCAAACTCACCATAGAATATCTGCTCCCAGGTCCCGAAATGCAGCCGACCTTCGGTGATTGCCACCACCACTTCACGCCCCATGATCTGGCGCTTGAGATGGGCATCGGCATTGTCCTCATACCCATTGTGATGATACTGATCAACAGGGGCATGGGGCGCCAGTTTCTCCAGCCAGAGGTCGTAGTCGCGATGAAGACCTGACTCGTCGTCATTGATAAAGACTGATGCCGTAATATGCATGGCATTGCACAACAGGAGCCCTTCCCGGATTTTGGACTCGGCCAGGCACTCTTCCACCTGTGAAGTAATATTGATCAAGGCCCGCCGTGTGGGTACCTCGAACCATAACTCTTTATGATAGCTTTTCACGTCTCTTGCCCTCCCTGGCACACGCCCTTGAAATCCAAATCAGTCAGCTTTCACTCACCTCCGATATCCCTCATCAGCCACGGAGAAAAGGATTTCTCCGCCCCTGCCGGCTGAGTCCCGTCTCCTTTTCTCCATCCAGCATCTTGCGCAAAAGGGTCCACTCCGCCCGCACCTGCCGCAACTCCTCCCTGATCTCATCACAAGCCGCCAAAGGCGCCTCTTCTACCCGCTTTTCCAGGGCCGCCACCTGCTGCTGCGCCCGATACAACTCCCGGGTAAGTGCTTTAATCGACATCCCTTTCCTCTTCTGTTTTCCTGCTTGAACCAACTGCCAACTCTTCATCTTCGCCCAAGGTACCACTCCACCCTTTTTCTGACAAGAACCGAGCAGCCCCTGAGCAAAGCCTTATCTCTTGAAATTGTCCTCCCATAAGCCAGATTCGACACGCCCTGCCCCAGTTGCAACAACCTAAGGGACACGGCAAATACTGATGTACCTGGACCGCACCCGGATTTGGGTCAGGTTGGGTTGCGCTGATTGAGCAGAAATCACCGGCGTAGCAGCGCTACGTTGGTTGTTTTTGCGATTGAGGCGCGACCCAAGATGGCCCGAAAACGGATGCGTTATGGTATGTCAGTATTTTCCGAGTCCCTAACATCATTACATGTTTACAAATGAGGTGCACATGCTTACACGCCCGCCAAATAATCAGGTCGAGGGCACGGGCAGATTCTGTACTGCCTGGCAGTTACATTCTATCTTGACAAGATTCTCCGCTTCAGTCACCATAGAGGATCTGCGCTATCTATTCATCGAAAACAACGATTCACCAGCGGTCTCACCAGCATGGCTGGACCAAAATAGCCAACCACAAATAACCATGACCGTTCGTTGCTTCGCTATGGCCAATAATTGTCTCCAATGGACTTTCACAACAAATTATAGCTCGATTCATCCGACCAGCAACGGAAAGAGGTGGGAACAGGAAGGTCCCTGGCCGGCGTATCTGAAACAGGGACGACGGAACGTCGTTCATGTTTTGGGCGAAGCGTAGCCGGCCAGGGACCTTCCTGTTCCCACCGGACCAAGCTCACCAACTTCCAACAAAGGATCTCTAGACAATTCATGAATGCCGCCATCATCATTCCTGCCCGTTACGGCTCAACCCGCCTGCCCGGCAAACCCCTTGCTCTGATTCTTGGCAAACCGATGATCCAGCATGTGGTCGAGCGGGCGCAACAGGTTCCAGGGATCGCAACGGTGGCCGTGGCCACCGACGACCAGCGGATCATCGATGCTGTTCAGGCCTTTGGCGGTTTAGCTCATATGACTTCACAAAAACATCAGTCCGGGACGGACCGCATCATCGAACTTGTAGACACGATTCCGGCCGATATTTACATCAATCTCCAGGGAGACGAACCGCTGATCCGCCCGGCCGATATCACTCTGCTCCTGGACGCCATGCAGGACACGCGCGTCCAGGTGGCCACCCTATGCCACGCCATCAATACCCAGGAGGCAGAAGACCCCAACTGCGTCAAGGTCGTGCTTGACGATGCGGGCAATGCCCTCTATTTCAGTCGCTCTCTCATCCCCTACCCGCGCAATCTGCTGACAGCCCACTATCTCAAACATGTGGGAATCTACGGCTACCGCAAAGAGGTCCTGAGCAACTATGGCAAACTGACTCGGCCCATGATCGAACAGACCGAGGAACTTGAACAGCTGCGCCTGATGACCGCCGGCATCAAAATCAGAGTCATTCAGGTGGCGCCCACCGGCCCCGCCGTGGACACCCCGGAATGTCTGGAGCGGGTCAGACGCCTGATGACAGATCAGGCCATGGACCAGACAATCAGCCAAACTACAGGCCAGATTTCTGGCCAGATCAATCAGACAAGTCAAGCCGGTCGACCGGTCACATCAACTCTTTCTCCCACCAATCCGACCCCGTGACCGATTTCCAGACCATTCCGGGCGACTTTATTCAGCGCCAGACCCCTGATGGCAACATTCTCATCCTGCATCGTGAGCTGGCCGACCCGCTCACAGAGCTCCTCCAGAACCCCCCAGAACCACTGGAAACCATCAGCACCGGCAAGGGGGCAACCCGTTTCCATAAGCTGGCCGGAATTGAAGTAGCAGTCAAGGAATACTATCATGGTGGGCTCCTTGCCCCCCTGATCCGTGACTATTATTTCGGCCCACCCCATCGGGCCCTGGAAGAATTACGCCTCTTGGCCATTGGCCAGGAGCGTGGCCTGCCGCTCCTCACCCCTCTGGGTTGCGCAATCATGCCGATCTTTGGCCCTCTCTTCTGCTATCGCCTGATCACCCGCCGGGAGGCCGGGGCACGCAACCTCCTTCAATGCCTCCGCGGAGGAGCAAGTGACCTGGAAGAATCCTGCGCGGCCGCTCTCAGGCTCCTTCATGACGGCGGTATCTGGCACAGCGATCTCAATCTGGCCAATTTCATCCTCGGTGAGCGAGGAGTCATTATCTGCGACCTGGACCGAGGCAAACAGTTTGCCCAACTCACGGCCAGGCAGCGGGAAAACAACCTGAAACGGCTGGCCCGCTCAACCAGTAAACAGGGGATGGATCAACACTTTTCCATGGCCCGGTTCCGACGGTTTTACGAATCGGTTGGCCCATGAAGATCCTGATCGTCAAATTCGGGGCCCTGGGCGATGTGGTCGGGGCCCTGCCCTTTCTTAACATCCTCCGCCGCATGATGCCCGAGGCCGAGATCGACTGGGTGGTGGAGCCCCTGAGTTATCCAATCCTTGAAAACCACAAGGCCCTGACCAACACCATTCTCTTCCGGCGTGACCAGGGGATCAGCCGATTGCTCAGTCAGATCAACGCCCTGCGCCACAGACACTACGATCTTGTGATCGACCTGCAGCGAATTCTTCGCAGCGGCCTGGTCACCCGCCTCACTGGTGCTCCAAGGCGGCTGGGTTTTGACCGGGATCGCTGCAAAGAACAGTCCTGGCTCTTCACCAATGAGCGTATCGCGCCCGGATCGGACAGCGATCATATGGTGGATCAGTACATTGAATTTGCCCGTTACCTGGGGGTTCAGGACCTGGAAATCGACTACGGCATTGAACTCAGCCAGATGGAGCGCAACGCCGGCTTACACTATTTTGCCGGACAACAACCACGGATCATCCTCAATATCGGGGCCACCAAACCAGCCAATCTCTGGCCAATTCACTCCTGGGCCAGATTGGCCGAGCTGATCAATGAACATCTCAACTGCCAACCCCTGCTGACCGGCCACGGGCCGCAGGACAGTGAACAGGCCAAGGCCATTGCCTCAATATGCCCCAAGGTGATCAACTGCGTCGGCCACATGACTCTGCGTGAGCTTATGGGCACCTTGGCCACAGCCGATGTGGTTGTCTCGGCCGATACCGGCCCCCTGCACCTTGCCACAGGTCTTGGCTCCCCGGTCATCGGTCTTTACGGCGCAGCCGATATCCACCGCACCGGCCCCTATCTGCACCGGGAATTTGCCCTGGTCGGCACAGCGCCCTGCGCCCCCTGCCGGAAACGGCACTGCAACCAACCCTCACACCAGTGCCTGGAATCCATCCACCCGGAAATGGTCATGGAACAACTCAAGCGACTGCTCTCTTCTGGACGTCCCTGAAATAACGTGGTCCAGTAAAAATGGACATGCTTGGTAAGCCCTGCCCTTCTCCCCCCATCCCCTCCTTCAAGCATTTTTCGCCACGCCCGTAATCAGAATCCGGAAGCCAGAAGTCCTGACACTTTACCCGACTGCGTCAGACCAGCGCACCAGACCCCGTTTCAACCGTTCTGAAGATCAAGATTTTGATACGACCCAATAGTTATGAAAAAAATTGCCAGATCCTTATCCATGCTTACTGTCTCAAATAAGAATTTATCCCAACAACAACCATTCAACTGAGCCATCAACTGCTTATGAACCAGATCGCCACTCACATCAGGATCGATGAACACCGGATCACCAGCGAACCTTTTTATCTTCCCCTCAGGAACGAAATCCAGATTGCCTGCGCTGCTTACTCTTCTGGCCTCCCTCTTCTCCTCAAGGGCCCGACCGGATGTGGCAAGACCCGATTCATGGAATATCTGGCCTGGAAACTTGAACGCCCCCTGGTCACGGTCTCCTGTCATGACGATCTGTCCACCAGCGATCTGGTGGGCCGTTACCTGATCCGCAGCGGTGAGGCCGTCTGGACCGACGGGCCCCTGACCATGGCGGTTCGGGCCGGTGCCATCTGTTATCTTGATGAGATCGTTGAGGCCCGCAAGGACACCACCGTGGTCATCCATCCCCTGGCCGATGACCGGCGGGAACTCCCCATCGAAAAGCGGTGCGAACTCCTCAGTGCCCCCCCTGAATTCATGCTCGCCGTCTCCTACAACCCTGGCTACCAGAGCATTCTCAAAGACCTCAAGCCCTCGACCCGGCAGCGTTTTGTGGCC
>CALENA010000175.1 GCA_937910875.1 uncultured Desulfobulbaceae bacterium
GGAGTAACGGTTCAGAAGCAGCACATCTTCGTTCATTTCTGCCCCCTCACATACCTGAGGTATGCTTCGGCGACAGGAATGAACGAATCTGCACTCCTTCTGAACCGTTACTTGCTTTGACATTCCGGTTAGAAGTGGATGTACCAGCGGAGATAGAGCTGACTGTCCTGGTCACCGAACATCGCATCTTCATTTCCCCTGTACCAGAAAATTCCCAGATCCAGGGTCTGTTCGTCGCTGAGGCTCCAGGTCAGTGACGGGGCCAGAAGCAGGGATCCGTCGTTCAGGCCGACGATCCCGAGCAGGGCTACGCTCCAGAAGGCGTCTGGTCGCAGGCGCAATTGCCAGCCCAGAGCGTCGTGCTCCAGGCGGTCGTGATGGTATTCACTGAGCAGCGAGAGCGTCTCTGTGAGCGGGTATTCACCACCGATCATCCAGTCATTCATCCATTGGCCGTGCTCCCGTTCCCGACTCAAGCCGCCTTCGCTGCGGATCTCGAGTCGGGTGTCACCCAGGGCGCCGGCCAATTCCCAGCCCAGAGTCTCTTCCCCGGCATGATTGTCAGTCAGTCCAATGACGCCAAGATCCACTTCATGGACAAAGGTCTTGATCCGGACAAGCTGTTGCTCACGGGCGATGACCAGGTCGAGCAGAGCGAGTTTCGAGAGGCTGTACTCATAATGCAGGGCCTCGCTGCCTTGCCGTTCTTCAGGTTCTGGGCTGTTGATGTCGATGGGATTGAAGCGGTCCATGGGATTCCAGAGCCGTCCGACGCCTAAGGGGATGCGCTGACGCCCAATGAGCAGGTGATGGTCTCCTTGGATGTATTCGATGATTGCCCGGTGGATGGAAAAGGTGCTGGTGAACGGCTCCTGTTCCGAACACTGACTCAGGTTGTCAATGATCAGTCGGCCCCTGAGCTCAGGGTGGGAGGTGAGGTTGAGATCAGTGGTCAGGCGTAAGCGGTTGCTGGCTTGAGCTCTTGTTCCCGATTGGAAGAGGCTGCTGTTTTCCAGACCAGACTCCAGGGTGGTGGCCGGAATAAGCCCGTTGCTCGCCGAGGTGTCCTGGCTCTTGTTGCTGTCTGTGGAAAGAAGCGGGGCGGCAGGAGCTGGTTTTGGATCAAAGAGAACCGGGAGCAGGCAACAACAAATCAGGGCAATGGTGATTTTGAGAGTACCAAAGGGGAACTGATCGTCTTTTGTGATGGCCCAGTGCCGGAACTGCTCACCTGTTTTTTGGAACGCAATCATGGAGTCTCGTGGCTCTCTGGTTGATCACGGACAATCCGGCCGTCGCGCAGGACAATGGAATGGCGGGCACGATTGATGACCAGCGAGTCATGGGAAGAGATGAGTACGGTCACACCCTCGTTGTGATTCAGCTGTTCCAGCAGATCCAGGAGGAGGACCGCGTTGGTTGCGTCGAGGCTGGCCGTGGGTTCATCGGCCAGGAGCAGTTCTGGCCGTGAGGCCACGGCCCGGGCTACGGCCACCCGCTGCTGCTGGCCGCCGCTTAATTGATCAGGATATTTATCCAGGAGTTTCTCAATGCCAAGTGTGCTGGCCAGTTCTGAGACCCGATTTTCCTGCTCCTGGCGGGATCGCCCCTGGAGGCGCATGACATAGCAGATGTTCTGGCGGGCATTGAGGACCGGAATCAGATTGTGGGCCTGGAAGACAAAACCGATCCGGTCACGGCGCAGGGGTGAGAGCTCGGCTTCTGTCAGGTTGCTGATCAGAGTTCCTCCCAGATCAATGCTGCCGCTGCTTGGGCTGTCCAGACCTCCGAGCAGATTGAGCAGTGTCGTTTTACCGCTGCCTGAGGGACCTGAGATAACGGCAAAATCAGCGCGGGGGATGGAGAGCGAGACGTCAATCAAGGCCCTGGTGCTGCTTTCACGGTTGGGGGCAAAGGTCTTGTGCAGGTGGCTGATGGTGATAAAGGGGTCCATGGCAATTCAGGGCTGGTTGAGAATGGTGATTGGTCGGGCCTGTTTCAGGCGATGCAGGGGCAGGATAACGCTGCTGGCGCAGGCCAGAAAAATAGCGATAAAGGCGGTGGTAAAGTAACCAGTCCGGATGACGGCGTAGATGATGGTGTCCAGCCCGAACGCCTGCAGTCCTTCTTGAAAGATCTGCAAATCCAGGCCGTGGTGGGCAAGCCAGATGAGGGTTGCGGCTCCGGGTCCTGCTCCGAGTACAAAGCCGCCCAGCCCCAGAAGGATTGACTCGAGGAGTACCTGGACCTGGATCTGCAGGAAACTGGTCCCCAGCGCCAGCATGACCCCGAATTCACGTAACCGCTCCAGGACCGAGACGGTCACCACCCCCCAGACCCCGAGTCCGGCCACGCAGAAGACCAGCAGGTTGCAGATCAGGTTGAAGGTCTCCATGACCTGGCGGCTCTGGAGCAGGGCCGGAGAGAGCTGATCCCAGCGCAGGATGTCCAGGGACTGATCCTTGAGTTCCAGGCTCAGCTGGTTCTGGATGAGGTGGACATCGGCCTGTTCGTGGAGGATCAGGCTCAACTGACTGAAGCCTTGGGCGACTCCGAGAAATTCGCGGCAGTGTCCCAGATCCAGATAGAGAAGTTGTTCATCAATCTGCTGGTTGCCACTGCGGACAATGCCGGTGACCCTGAGCGCCAGTGAGTTGATGTTCTGCTGCTGGTCCTGGGCCGTCAGGATCACCTTGTGACCAACCGTGACTCGCAGGTGCTCGGCCAGCCCCTGGCCAAGAATGGCCCCGGTTCTGGTGCGGCCGAAGTCTAAAGTCCCACTTATAAGTTTGCCGGAGAGTTCGGCATGGTGGATTTCCTGCTTCAGGACCACGCCCTGGATCTTGACCTGGCGGGCCGCATGTGCTGTGGCCAGAAGACCGGTGTGGCTGAGGCGGGCACTGCGGCTTTTGATCAGTGAACCCGGGCCCGGGTGCAAGGACTCGCGTTCCAGAAGGGTGTCCGGCAGCAACAGTTTCAGGCTAGGCTCAAGTCGGGAACCTCGGGCAAAGAGGCTCAGGTCGCCGCTGTCGCTCTGAATTGTGTTGCTGATGATCTGTTCGGTCATCCCGTCGTAGATTCCCTCCATGAATAACAGGCCCCAGAGGCTGGCCCCGATCATGAGGATGACCAGCAGCGAGCGGCCGTATCTGCGGCCAAGATTGTTCCAGGCCATGTGGTGGATCATCTTATACATGGCGCATGGCCTCTGTCGGACGCAGTCGGGTCACGCGAAACAGGGGGATGAGCATGGCAGTCAGAGCCATCAAAGTCATGATCACCATGTCCCGCAGGATCTGTGCCCATGAAAACAGGGCCGGCAGGGCCGAGACCGCCAGGTTGTACTGCTTGAACTGTTCGTCCCAGGCGTTCATGGAAATGGGGTTTTCCTGGAAGTACCAGGCAAAGGCCCCACCCAGCAGGCCACCGGGAAGGACTCCGGTCAGCGTCAGGATTATCCCTTCCAGGAACAGGAGGGTGAAAATCTGGCCCTGGCTGCTGCCGATGGCCCGCAGGATACCGATTTCACGGGTCCGGGCCATGATCGCCAGCAGGGTGTAGATGGTGATCACAAAGAGGATGACCAGAAAGAGTACGCCCAGGGTCAGGTAGCCGAAGATCGAATCCACGGCCATGGCCTCGACCAGTCCGGCCATGGTTTGCTGCCAGCTCTGGGCCTCAAGGTCGGGCGGCAGGTGTCGACTGATAAGGGCGGTCAGCTCGCGGGTCTTTTCCAGATGACGGGGGAGAACGATCACATGGCTGGCCGTATTGGCAAGGGCCATGAGCGGCTCAAGATAGGCCCGGTTGACAAAGCAGCTGCTGCTGTCAAAGCCAAAGAGTCCTGTCTGGAAAATGCCCTTGACCTGCAGCCGATCCGCGGCAAAGGAGGCGTCCACGCCTGAACCGACAAAGGCCAGGCTTGAGCCCACATCAACCTTGAGCTTTTCGGCCAGTTCCCGGCCGAGGTATATCTGGTTCTGGTCGTCATCGCTCAGGTACTGGCCGCGGATCAGAGACTGCTGAAGGCGGGAGAGTTGAGCCTCCCTGGCAGGTTCGATTCCGACCAGGAGCGCACCCAGGGCCTGATGGTCGCTGGCCAGGAGGACAAAGGATTCATAGCGGCTGGAAAAAACGGCCACGTCTGCCATTTCTTCAAGAACATGATTGACTGCGGCCAGATCAAAGATCAGGCGGTCCACTCCAGGCTCGTCCTGGTAACCGACCCCGGTAATTTGCAGATATCCGGGGTAGATCTCCACCGCACTGCGGATCATCTGCTGGTGTGATCCCTCCATGAAGGCCCCGGCAAAGATCAGGATTGCAGTGGCTGTCAGGAGCAGGAGGACGGTGACCAGGCTGCGCCGTGGCTGGTGAAAAATATTTTTCCAGGCAAGGTCGATAAACATCATAGTCCCGGGCGGAAATGGGAATAAATGAGGTGAGGGTGGAAGAAAAATCATTGAGTCTCGCACAGGTGGCGATGCCGTGATTCTTCAGCGGGACAGCCGCTGCAGAGCCTGTTTACTGAAAAGATCTGCCGGGATTTCGATATCAAAGGCAGCCGCCAGGACATCGATCCGGGTCCAGCGTCCTTCCTGACCCGCTTCCCTGGGGGTCATAAGCCAGCGGCTGGGGTAGATCCGGCCTCCCATCTGGGAGAAACCTGAATATTCAAGGGTCCTGATCAGCTGATTGTTTTCGTCGTAATAGTCAACTTTGAGCGGGAGGAGGTACTCCCTGGCCAATATCAGCACAAGTCGTCCCCAGACCACAGGAGCCTCGGGGTGGGCCGTGAGTTCCAGGGTCCAGGTCGTCTCGTCTTCTGTGATGAGCCGGCTGTGGTAATCACGACTGAGCAGGCTTTCCCGGATCAGGTCGTCGTTGCTGAAGTCACTGCCCATCCAACTCTGCAGCATCATGGCCGCCGGGATCTTGATGATCTTTTCGATTCGCGGAACATACTGCCATAAGCCGTTCTCGATTTTGAGAAAGGTGATCCCCCGGTCTTTGGCCGGATAGGTGATTTTGATAAAATTCCGGTCCCGGCCGCTGGAATAGCTGTCCATCTCCATCCGTCGTTCACCCCGTCGTGTGCCGACCACCATGGCCAGCCTGATCATAGCCGTATCGCCGTAGAGACGCTCTTCCATCTGGCGCAGCAGTGCCTCGGGTTCAGTGGCCTGGCCCTGCACAGTGTTTGCCAGAAACAGAATAAAAAGACATAAAAACAGGAGGTAGCGCATGGGCAAGGAAAGGGTTGAGAATAAAGATCAGCAACACCTGAAGGGCACCCTGAAAATAAAAAGAGACCCTCTATTTTTGAGTCTATCGTATCAGGAATGTTTTTCCAAGGGGAGGACAGGAATCAGGTTGGGTCGGGCAATCGGGAAGGGGGGAATGATCACCCGATCTCGTCTGGCGGGTGGGTGATACACTGACAATGTTGAACCTGGAAGGCCTGGATCATCCCTGTCTTTTGGGTGGAGCTGAGGCGGCGGAGTTGGTATTCGCGTTTGAGTGCTGCAGAGCGTGAGGTGACGGTCTCGCTGTACACGAGTTCTGTGGGGCGGCGGCTCCGGGTGTAGCGCGCTCCCTGCCCTGTGTGGTTGTGTTCGTGCAGCCGTCGCGTGAGGTCGGTGGTGATCCCGGTGTACAGGGTCTGGTCGTGACAGCGGAGGATATAGACGTGCCAGGTGGGTGGTGTCGAAGAAGGAATTGCCGGCCTCTTGGGTTCGGGTGAAAGTCCTGGGGCGGACCGGGAACAGGGGTGTTGCAACCTGAGATGATCATGCCATGAAGGTGAAAGAGTTGCAAGGAATCCATGTGGATGGTATGTAAAGGGCAGTACGTTTTAAGCCACATTTTAAAAAGCA
>CALENA010000176.1 GCA_937910875.1 uncultured Desulfobulbaceae bacterium
TTCCCGCGGACCTCCATCCAAATATCGTCTCGCGAATCAAGATTATGTCAGGGCTTGATATCGGTGAGCGGCGGCGTCCCCAGGACGGTCGCTTTGAGTTGCCGGTGGGCGGTCGCAGCTTTGATGTCCGGGTCTCAATTTTGCCCCTGAACTCCAGTGAAAAAATTGTTCTTCGGTTGCTGGACAAGTCAAGTATCAAGGTTGAACTGCATGAGTTGGGGTTCAATGCCAGCCAGTATGAGTTGTTCCTCAAACATCTCAATCATCCGCACGAGATTATTCTGGTCACTGGTCCCACCGGCAGTGGCAAGACCACCACTCTGTACGGGGCCCTGAATCACATCAATGAGGTGAGTCGCAACATCGTCACCGTTGAAGACCCGGTGGAGTATGAACTGGCAGGTGTCAACCAGGTCCAGGTCAATGTCAAGGCCAACCTGACCTTTTCCTCGGCCTTGCGTTCCATCCTGCGTCAGGACCCGGATGTGGTCATGATCGGTGAGATCCGCGATGCCGAAACAGCGGCCATTGCCATCCAGGCGGCCCTGACCGGTCATATGGTTCTTTCCACCCTCCATACCAATGATGCGGCCGGGGCCATCACCCGTCTGGTCGATATGGCGATCCCCCCCTTTCTGATCGCCTCGGCCGTGGGAATGGTTGTGGCCCAACGGCTGGTCCGTCGTCTCTGTCCTGATTGTAAGGAGTCTTTTGTTGTGGCCGAGAGTCTTCAGCAAGAGTTGGGGCTGGAGGTCGA
Organism: uncultured Desulfobulbaceae bacterium; assembly: GCA_937910875.1. Lineage (GTDB taxonomy): Bacteria > Desulfobacterota > Desulfobulbia > Desulfobulbales > Desulfocapsaceae > Desulfatifera. The sequence continues at coordinate 758 of CALENA010000176.1, forward strand.
TCCGGAGCGCAGGTTCTTTCGCCCGGTTGGCTGCGTCCAGTGTGATAACAAGGGCTATCGGGGCCGGGCGGCCATTCATGAAATTCTGGCGGTGTCCAAGGCCATAGAGGCGTTGGTCCTGGAGCGGGCTGCCAGCCATGTGATTGCCCGCCAGGCACAGAAAGAGGGGATGATCACCCTGCGTCGTGCAGGCCTGGAAAAGGTTGAGAGCGGCCTGACTTCACTGGAAGAAGTGCTGCGGGTCAGCATGGACAGCGAAGAGGACGAACTGTAATCTGTCATGCCTAATTTTGCCTATGAGGCCTTGAGCCGCGACGGA
>CALENA010000177.1 GCA_937910875.1 uncultured Desulfobulbaceae bacterium
TTTTTTCTGGTCTGGCGGAGTCACCAGGAACTTTGATTGTAATAAATCAAAACATGAAACACGATCAGGTTTTCCTGGAAAGAGAGGTGTCAGTGAAGAGTGTTTCAGGAAAAATCTGTGGGGGAACTCAAGGGCTCGACCTGAATCTTTCGAAATTGTGAATGGATTTGGATGAGCTGATGTTCAGGCCTGGTTGCGGTGAAGCTGCAAGTCCAGCGACCCGAGATGGCCCGAAAACGGGATGCGTTATGGTCTGTCAGTATTTTCCGCGTCCCTGAAATGAAATCATGTAAAACCGGGGGCAGCGGCAGCATCCGATTGGCAGGGGAGTAAGATTGTGACTTGCGTTCCGTGGTCCAGCTGTGATGCAATCTGAATTGCGCCTCCGTGTTTTTGGATGACGGTATGGGCAATGGTCAACCCAAGTCCCATGCCCTTTTGTGCTCCCCTCTCCTTGGTGGTGAAGTAAGGATCAAAAACTTTCGGCAGGTTTTGCGGGGAAATTCCACAACCCTGGTCCTGGATCTCAATCTTGATAGAATCTCCGGGCCCGGATATCGGCAGGGGCTCACGCAGGTCCTTTGAGGAGAGCCGGACAGGGATAACACGGATTTGAATGGTACCTCCGTCGGCCATGGACTCAGCGCCATTGGCGACGATTGCTTCAATTGCCTGTCCGATCTGGTCACGATCAATTTCGACTTGGGGCAAAGGGTCTGTTATGTCAAAGCAACAGGTTGCTGCCGTGTGTTGAACAGCGGCCAGGGCATGCTGCTGGAGAAAGTCTGGCAGGGATGTAGATTGTTTTTGAGGAATTCCGCCATGGGAAAGGGTGAGAAATTTCCCAATGAGATGAGCGGCCTTGGTCGAGGCCGTGCTCATGTCGGCAAGAATTTCACTGATTGGTGCCTCCGGGCCGAACTGACGACGCAGCAGGTCAAGATTGCCGATAATCACAGTCAGGAGATTGTTGAAATCATGGGCAATACCACCGGCCAGCAGGGCCATGGCCTCAAGTTTTCTGGTCTTGAGCAGTTGATCTTCCATGACTCTGCGTTCGGTGATATCCGTGGCAATAATTAAACGGGCCATGTTGCCGTCCACCCACCAGATCAAATGATCATGACACTCATACCAGCGGTTATTGATGGTATTCTGTATGACCCAGACCACTGTATGATCGTCTTGTTTTTCGGCGGGGACGGGCCCGTGGCCACGACAGAACGGGCAGGGGCCATGTTGATCTTTCTGCAGGACCTGCCAGCATTTCTTACCGACAATATCGCCAAAAGACTCACGCACAGAACGATTAACCAGTAAAACTTCATGGGTGATCGGATCAGTCAGATAGATCAGGGCATCGATGCTGTCGACCACAATCTGCAGCCTGTCGCGCATGGAGCGGGTTTCCATCTCGGTCAGACTCATCTGAATGACCTGGGCCGTGCTGTCGGCCAGGTTTTTGAGAAGGATGTCATCGGCCCTGACAATGGTGTGTTTGCTGAACAGGGCCAGGATACCTAAGGGGTATCCGTCCTTGGCCAGGAGCTGATACCCGGCAAAAGCAACCAGCCCCAGTGATTTGACCCATTCCTGGTCCTGGATCAAGCGTTCATGGCTGATGTCATTAGTCACGTATGTTGAATACTTACCCGCAGCAATGGTTCCGATTTCACAGGACCCAACAGGAATACGACTGTATTTTCCGTTCAGGTTGGTGTAGCGGCCTGAACTGGCCATGAGGTGCAGACAGCGATTCCGGTCCTGACAATTGGCAGCGGCGCAGTGATCCTCTGTTATTTCTGCGAATCGACAACCCAGGTCGCAGCGGTCGCCAGGTTTGATCAGCCAGATACGGGCAAAATCGGCATCAAAGGTGTTGGTCACATAGGTACAGATCCACTGCAGTTTACTGTCAAGATCATTGGGACCAAGCAGTTTTTCCTTGAGTTGATTGAGATGCTCAATCTTTTTATTGAGTTCCCGGCGTTCATTGACCTCCTGGACCAGCTCTTTCCTGGAGACTGTCAACTGTTGCAGATCCTTTGTCATCTGGTCAAAAGCCCTGGCCAGTATTCCTAATTCATCCTGACTGGTCAGGCCAATCTGATGATCAAGCCGGCCGCGTCCAACCTGATTGACGCCCTGGTTCAGGCGCTGCAGGGGGACACCGACCATGCGGCTGACCATGGAAAAGACCACGGTCGTGATCAAAGCCAGGACGACCAGCATGATCCAGAACAGGGTCTGTCGCTGTTGATCGATGAGTCTGACCTGCTGTCCGCTGATTTCCATGAGCTGAAATGAAAGAGACGAGAGGGACAGAATCTTGATCAGCAGGCGGTTGCTCAGGGCCTTGCGTCCCTGGTCGGTTGGTTCATTAAGATCCTGGTCTGAGGTGAGTTGACGAAAGAGGAATTCAGTTTCATGAAGACCAGACTGGATTCCGTTGAAGAGGCGCTGCTGAATGGTCTCTGTGAATCCGGAGTATGACAGACCCTCCTGCAATCCTGAATACTTGCGCTGCCATTGTTTCAAGGGGCGCTGGCCGGGGTTTTGCAGATTGTCATAACTCAAGACCACAAGCTCGCTCACGCCCTCAGCCAGGTTTGCCGCCATAATCTGGTCAGACATGAACCGTGTGGTCTGCAACTCCAGTCGCAGAAAAATGGGGATGCTCAGACTCAGGGTAAGCAGGATCAGGACAACACCGAGAGAGAGCCGGGTACGAATATACATGAATCACTCAATGATCCGCATGGCTTCCGGGGCCAGGGATTTTAAAGGGTTTGTCTCCAGCAGAATTCATTGTCTCTGGCCATGTTAGCTTGAGCCAGCAGGCAGGAGGGCGTGATGGAACTTACTTCAGATTATCATATCCTCAGGGGAAAGTGAAATGGCTGGAATATTTTTTATTTACCTCTCGGTCCAGGCAGAGTTGTTTCAGGATCGTGATGTCCACTCATCCAGTAACTGATCCATGACCTGGTTAATCTTTTCGAAGCGGGACTCGTCTTCAAGCATGGCGGCAGGTTGCTGAATAAATTGACCGGAAACGATCTCATCTCCGCAGTGTGCAATGAGGGCTTCCAGGCTTTGCCGTGTGGTCTCAAGATGAAACTGCAAGCCAATGACCTTGTCTTTATACACAAAACCTTGATGTCGGCAGGCAGTACTTGTGGCCAGAAGGGTACTTCCTGTCGGAAGTTCAAAGGTCTCTCCATGCCAGTGCACCACCTCCAGTTGACCCGGCAAAATCTTTCGCAGCCCCTGGTCTGCCCCATCTGCCACCTGGATTGGGAACCAGCCGATCTCTTTCTGGTCATTGACAGAGACCCTGGCCCCGAGTGCATCGGCAATCAGCTGGGCCCCAAGACAGATGCCCAGGACATGTCGTCCCTGTTCAATCGTCTTGCGGATAAAGGTTTTCTCCCGGGCCAACCAGGGATACATGATCTCATCATGGATACTCATGGGCCCACCCATGACCACGAGCCAGTCAAATTCATCATCGGCCGGAAGAGGTTCATCCTGAAACAATCTGGTGCAGGTAATAACAACGTTTGATTTTCTGGCCCATGTTTCAATGCTGGCCAACCCTTCAAAGGGGACATGCTGCAGGTAATGAAGTCTCATGATAAAGTTCTGTTTCTTAGAGGTTATTCATCCATCTGAAGACCCGGATTGGCCAACAGATTCCTCATGATACGCATCTTCTGTCTTGCAAACAAACTGTGGTCCAAATCAAGATGCCCTTTGGTTCAGTTACTGAGGCCAGGTTGGACAGATATCCTCATCTCCTTGCAATCAGTGACTCAAGATATCCAGGAATCGGGGCTGCAAAGGTCATCTCCTCTCGGGTGTAAGGGTGGGAGAGTGTGATGGAGAGCGCATGAAGGCCAAGTTTTTTGATTCCCTTTTCCTTATCTCCGTAGATCTTGTCTCCAGCCACAGGATGGCCCATGTCAGAGAACTGGACCCGGACCTGATTTTTCAGATCGGTTACAAGTTCCAGCTCAAGAAAGCTGTACTCTCTTGACTCCCGGACGACATTATAGACGGTCCTGGCCATTTTTCCTTTTTTGGGGTCTTCGACAGTATACATTTTATAAATCCTGTTTTCTGCCAGATATGACGTGATAACCCCTTCTTTTTCCAGCAGGATTCCATGAATCACTGCACAGAACATTCTCTTGAATTTCGGCCATTCTTTCAAAAGATAATCCCTGGCCTGTTCATTCTTTGCCGCAACGAGAATCCCTGAGGTATCTTTTTCCAGACGATTGAGGATATAGACCCTGTTTTTTGATTTCACAACGCCTTTGCGCACGTAGTCATTGAGGCGAGAATAGGCCGTATCCTCGAGATCGGCCTCGGCCCCCATGGTTTTAAGACCACTCACCTTATCCACCACCAGAAGATCATGATCTTCGTAGAGGACAGAGAGTCCTCGGGGTTGAAATCGTTTAGGGGGACTTTTGAATTTTTTGGGCTCAATTTGCATGATCTGGCACGTAATGTTGTTGGACTCGTCACAACTGCCAGGATAAACTCAGTCAGCCTGGTCGACGAGAAGATGTGTGTTAAGAGATGGCCTCGTTCTTCGGACAGGTCGGCGGCTGAAATAAGGTGGAAGCCATCATGGTTATGCCGCCAGTTTTAGCCGTGACCCGACGTAACCAGGTAACAGTTGATTCCAGTATGCCTCATTTGGTGTCATGGCGTCCAGTTTTGAATGAGCTCGTTTTGAATGAGTGTTGCAAAAAAAACAATTGATTTCTATGATGACGGATTGGAATCTTCGTTGTGGTTGTCAATGATGCTTTGAGAAAGCTGATGAGTCGAGAGCAGCAAAAAGTCGCATGAGAACAAGTCAGCAGACGCTTTTCGAGCTTGAGGAAAAATTATGACCGGACGAGAGTCAAAAATCTTCATCATCGCCGGACCAAACGGCGCGGGCAAGACCACCTTTGCCGAGGAATTTCTGCCCAACGAAGCCGGTTGTCCCCTTTTTGTCAATGCAGACCTGATTGCAGCAGGACTTTCTCCTTTTGCACCTGACAGGGTTGCCTTCAAGGCAGGTCGGCTGATGCTTGCGGAAATCCTTGAACTTGCCCGCCGAAAAGAGAACTTCGCTTTTGAGACAACCTTGAGCGGTCGAGGTTATGCAAGGCTTATCCCGTATTGGCAGGAAGAAGGCTATATCGTG
>CALENA010000178.1 GCA_937910875.1 uncultured Desulfobulbaceae bacterium
TGACCTGCGGGCCCGGGGTGAGCAGCAGATCGCAACTCTGCGCCGGCAGGCCAGAGAGAAAATTGATTCCTTACGCGCCGAAGCAGACCAGCAGCTGGCCGAAGCAGAAAGCCAGTGCCAACTTACAGCCGGGCAAAGCCGTGAGACTGTCCGCCGCAAGATGGCTGTAACCGCTCAGCGCCAGGCCTCACTTATTGCCACCAGGGCAGAACAGAAGCTGAACAACCGGTTATATGGCTTGGGGATCAAACTGCTGAATGGGCTGCACGATCCGGACCGGGCGATTCTATTGTCCAGGCTGGCCGCTGAAATCTCAGACAACAACTGGCAGACAATCATCGTCCATCCCGATGACCAGGCCGTGGCCCGCAAGCTCTTTCCGCAGGCCGAGATCTTGACGAACCAGGACATCTGCGGAGGTCTGATCGCCAGCAGCAGCCATGGCAGGATCACCGTCATCAACACCCTGGAGAAAAGGCTGGAACGTCTCTGGCCCCAGCTGGCACCTGAAATTCTTCAAGACGTGGTCACCCATGAACAGCGCACTTGATCTTCTGACCACGATCCATCGGCAAGGCTACCCGACCGACTACCTTGTGGCCAGACTCCGGGCCAGAAGCAAAACATTTGCCGGGCGCTGTCCGGCCGGGCGTGGCGATGAGGCCTGGCTCGAACTGCGCAGAGAGTATAGCTGGCTGTTTCGACAGATGAACGTCAGTCTCAGAAAGCAACTGGCTCCGGTTTTTTTCTATTTTGAATTGAGAAACCTCTTTGCAGCCCTTCGTTTCTGTGCTGGGGCCGACCGTGACGGCCTGCACACCACCCTGGACCACAGTCTGCTGGGTGAGCAATTGCAGTTCGTCCTGAAAAAAGACCAACCGTTTACAGCCACATTAACCGGACTGGACACCTTGTTATCCCGGTATGGCTTTGGCTTCAACCGCCTTGATCACATTTGGCAGACTGGTGACCTGGGACACGTGGAAGCGATTATCTTCAGCCGGTTCATGGAATTTGTCCAGCGCCAGAATCCCTGTCTGGTGATCCGTCATTTTCTCCAACAGCTGCTTGAACGCCATCATCTGCTTCTGCTGTCCAAAAGGCAGCACTGGCAGTTGGACAATTCCAGATCGACAGCCGCTCAGCCTTTTTCTGTGCAGCAACGGCTCAAACGCTCTCTTGAGAGACTGACCAGACAAGATCAGGCCGTACAACAGGACCCGGCCCGCCTGGACACCCTGCTCCTTCGGATCATGCTCAGGGATTGTTCTCGACAGGCCCGGTCATCAGAGCCCCTGGCCATGTTTCTGGCCTATCTCTATTTCTGCTGGATGACGGCCAGAGATTGCGGAATCAGAGGCCTTGTTCCTCTGCTGAATAATGTTCAGATTGAAATGGAACTGGTCACATGAAGAACATTCTTTTTATTACTCCGGAGGATGCCCACTTTGGTTTTACCCTGAGCGGCGTCGAACAGTTGGTCACTGACCCGATCGGCATCAGTGATACCGTTGCCGGTGCGATAGCTGAGTCATCTGCTGGCCTGATCTTTGTGGATGAACGCCTCTATCATCATCTTGACCAGGAATGGCTGGAGGGCCTCGAACGGCACTGGCCCGGACTGATCATTGTCTTACCGGCACCGGAAAAGCTCTCAGTACTCCCCGAAGACTACGCCATGGATCTCATCAGCAAGGCCATTGGCTACCAGGTCAGGTTACAGATATGAAAGGTCAAATTATCGGAATTTCCGGACCAACCGTTACGGTCAACATTCCGGATCTCAAACTTTATGACCGGGTCCGTCTCGGCCTGGAACGCCTTCAAGGAGAAGTGGTCCACCTTTCTTCCGGTCAGGCCAGAGTCCAGGTCTATGAAGATACCCGTGGCCTGGCCCTGGGCGAACCGGCGGAGGGAATGGGCCGTCCTCTGTCGGCACAGCTGGGGCCGGGACTGCTGACCGGAATTTTTGACGGGCTGCAGCGGCCCCTGTCACGAATGGCCGCAGCACACGGACCTTTTATCCGCCCGGGCAAATTGCTCTCACCCCTGGCACTCGATAAAAGCTGGCAGTTTACTCCGGATCGAGCAGTCGGGGATACAGTGGTTGTTGGCGAGGTGATCGGGACCATCGCCGAAGGAAGTTATTTCCATCCCATCCATGCCGCTCTGGCCGGAACACTTACTATGATCGCTTCAGGGCCGGTTGTCCTTAAAGATCCTATCGCCCTCCTGACCGATGGCATCAAGCTTTTTGCCCATGAAGAATGGCCCATCCGCCAGCCCCGCCCCTATCGGGAGAAGCTGGCGCCCACCGTCCCGCTCATTACCGGCCACCGGATCATTGATTTTCTCTTTCCGCTGGCCAAGGGCGGTACGGCCATCCTCCCAGGAGGTTTTGGAACCGGCAAGACCATCCTTGAACAATCCATTGCCAAATTTGCCGACGTGGATGTGGTCGTCTATGCTGGATGCGGCGAACGCGGCAATGAAATGGCCGAGATGCTTGAAGAGTTCAGCGAACTGGCCGATCCCTGGAGCGGAAATCGATTGATGGACCGAACCATTCTGGTGGCCAACACCTCAAATATGCCGGTCGCCGCCCGGGAGGCCTCGATCTATACGGCCGTGACCATGGCCGAGTATTACCGGGACATGGGGTGCCATGTGCTGTTACTGGCCGACAGTATTTCGCGCTGGGCCGAGGCCTTGCGGGAAATCTCCTCGGCCATGGAAGAGATGCCCGGCGAAGAGGGCTACCCCACCTACCTGGCCTCTCGTCTGGCCGGATTTTTTGCCCGGGCAGGTGTGGTTGAGACCATGAGCGGCAAGATCGGCTCGTTGAGCATCATCCTGTCCGTCTCACCCCCGGGCGGTGATTTCACCGAGCCAGCCACCCAGGCGTGCCTGCGGACCTCGGGCGCCTTTCTGATGCTGGATACCGCCCTGGCCCACCGACGCCACTATCCAGCCATCAACTGGTTTCAGAGTTTTTCTCTGTATGATGCTGACATGGTGGGTTATTTCGAAAAAGAGGTATCACCTGCCTGGAACCACAACCGTCAAAAATGTCAGGCCTTGCTGCAGCGAGACGAACAACTCCGTGAGGTGGCGGCCATTGTCGGGGCCGAAGGCTTACAGGACAGCGATCATCTCCTGCTGGAAGTGGCCGAGCGGATTCGCCAGGACTTTTTGTGCCAGAATTCCTACTCAGATGACGCCTTCTCAACCCCGGAGCTGACCGCCGAAAAGATCCACAACATTATCACCTGGGGAGAGGCGGCCGAAAAAAGACTGGCCGACGGAGAAGACCTGGCCGTGATCCTTGACAAGGGCAAACCATGAGACTGGCCGAACACCAATATAAAACAATCTCGTCGATCCGCAGCCAGCTGCTCATGGTCGAACAGGTCACGGCAGTGCGCCTGGGCGAGGTGGTCCGGGTCATTGGACCCGATGGCCAGAGCCAGGAGGGAGAGGTACTGCTGATTGACGGCCACACCGTCCTGATCCAGATCTTTGGGGAATGCCGGGGCCTTGACCTGAAAGAATCGACAGTGATCTTCACGGATGCCATCAAGCAGGCGCCCCTGTCGCCCCATATGCTGAACCGGGTCTTCAACGGCTCCTTTCTCCCCATTGATGGACTGCCGACTCCGCTGCCCGAAAAATGGGTTCCGGTGGCCGGGGTGCCGATCAATCCCACCAGCCGGGCCCGTCCCGAGGAGTTTATCGAGACCGGCTTTTCTGCCATCGATGGCCTCAGTACCTTGGTCAAGGGGCAAAAACTGCCGATTTTCTCCTGCGCCGGCCTGCCCGCCAAGGAGATCGCCGCCGCGATCCTCAAAAACTGCACCCTGACTGGGGCGGACCAGGGACAAAAACAGGCAGTGGTCTTCGTGGCGCTCGGGCTCAGCCACTATGAATATTCCTTCTACATAAAGACCCTGACCGCAATCGAGACCAATTTTGTGGCCTTTATCAATCTCTCCAGTGATCCTGTGGTCGAACGCCTGCTGGCCCCGAGATTTGGTCTGACCGTGGCCGAGTATCTGGCCTTTGAAAAAGATATGGATGTCCTGGTGGTGATCACCGATATGACCAATTACTGCGACGCCCTGCGCGAAATTTCCACATCCCGCGAGGAACTCCCAGGGCGCCGCGGTTATCCTGGTTATATGTATTCTGATCTGGCCTCACTTTTCGAGCGGGCCGGACGGATCAAGGACCAGGCAGGGTCCGTCACCATGCTGCCGATTGTAACGATGCCCGAGGATGATATCACTCACCCGATCCCCGATCTGACCGGTTACATCACCGAAGGCCAGATCGTTCTCAGTCGGGATCTGCACCGGCAGGGGATCTTCCCGCCAATCGACGTCCTGCCCAGTCTCTCCCGCCTGATGCAGCAGGGAATCGGTAAGGGGCGAACCAGAGACGATCATCGGCAGATAGCCAACCGCCTCTATAAATATTATGCCAAGGGTCGGGATCTGCGCGGTCTGGAGGCAATCGTCGGCCGCGACGGCATGAGTGGTAGCGACCGCAATATCCTCGATTTCAGCGAGACCTTTGAGAAAGAATTTGTCAACCAGGGCGCTTCCCGCCGGTCAATCAGCGCCACTCTGGACGCTGGTCTGGCCATTCTGAAACGCTATGGGCTGGAGGACACATGATCCACCCGAACCGGACCTATCTGCTTCAGCAAAAGGAAAAGCGGTCTGCTGTTGAAAAGAGCCTGAACATCATCAAGGCCCGACGCCAGGCCCTGATCGCAGAGTTTCTGGCCTCGGCCAAACCCTTTCTGGTATCACGTCGGGAGATAGCCACCGAGTACCGGCGGGCCATTGAGGAACTGCAGATCAGTCTGGCCCGGGAAAGCCGAAGTGGAATCGCTTCAATTGCCGAAGTCAGCAAACAGGAGGTGATCGTCACCATAGAACCGCGTAACATTCTTGGGGTCAGATTCAAGGAGGCAATCATCTCCAGTTCCATCCGCCGGAAGGCCGATCAGCGCAACTACAATATCGCCATGACCTCACCCCACCTGGAAGAGGCTATTTCACATTTTGAAACCGTCACCGCAGACATGCTCAAGGTAGCGGCCTTTGAGAGCAAACTCAAAAAGCTGAGCCGGGATATCCGGCAACTCTCCCGTAAATCACGAGTGCTTGAACAGCGGGTGCTGCCGGCGCTTGGCCGCAACCTGAAGATGGCAAGTCAATACATCAGCGAACGGGAACGGGAAGATTATTATCGCCTGAAAAAATTCAAGGATATGCAGGCGGCCTGACTGATTCTTTTGCCACAGCCGGGCTGACCACCAGGCAAAAAAGCCCAGGCCGACAAGAGAAATCGGTCCGCCCATGCACCCACAAATTGCCCCTGTAGCCCCCCACTCTCGGACCGGCCCCGCTCGGATCAGCGGACAACATTCACCGTAGCCGGCCCACGTTGCACGGTCCGGTGGTATTCCACTGCCGGAGCGCCAAAGACCATTGCAAATCCCACCAGATGATCTTCAGGTATGCCTATCCGGGCGCCAAGGCTTGGACAAAGGGCCAGGGCCATCATGAACATGCCATCCCAGAGCGTGCCGACACCCCGGGCATGGGCCATCAACTGAAAAGTGGTCAAGGCAATGTGGGTATCCTGTATCGGACAGGGGGAGTCTTTTGGGGCACTCGTTACCAGCAGATGGGGTGCACCCCTGAAGATAATATCCTTTCGTTCATCCCGCCAGGACTTGACCGCAAAACCAAGATACTGCCCGACCAGACCCGGCGGCAGTGTTCCGGCATCTTTGAGTTGAGTGAGTTGCCCCAGCACTTCATCGCGCAGGACATTCATCACCTGACGCTCCTTGACCACCGTAAACAGCACATCCTCCACGTTAATACCGGTGGGAGCATAACAGGCAATATTGAGCAGTTCATCAATCAACTCCGGGGGCAGCTCTCTGTCCTGGTAACGGCGCACCGATCTTCGCCCCTTGATCAACACCTCAATGCCGAGAGGATCAGGCAGCTTGTCGGTCAACGGGATGCTGTCTGCGGCATCCAGCCCGAGGATGGAGACCGCAGCCGTCGGACAAATGGTCAGACAATGCTGACAACGATAACATCCAGCCTCATTGGTGAGGACCGGATACTCCTCCATACTGATCACCCCGGCCGGACAATCTTCCACACATTCGCCGCATTGAATGCAACGCTCGGTATCTATACTAAACTGAACCATGTGAAACTCCTTATCTGGTGTTCGTGAGACAATACACTCCAGTCGAGCCTTTTGCTAAAGGATCACCTGCCATCCTATTCATCGTATCCCATAAAGACATCCGTGCGTATCCGCCCTGCCAGTATATCCATTGCCCCCAAGGCCTTTTTTACCGCCTCAACCATGACCGGTGGACCAGAAATCATATAAGTCGCCTCCCGGTATTCCGGGATCTTCCGCATGATCAATTCTGCTGTCACGAATCCCTGACAGGCCCCCTTGACCCCTGTGGTGTCCGACAAAACATGAACCAGCCGATATCCGGGAAGCTTGATATGTTCCAGCTCTTCCCTGAAGGCGATATCTTCCCTGTTCAGGTTCCCATAGACCAGAACAATCCGGCATTGCTCATCTGGCGTTTTTTCCCGGCTCTTCAGGATACTCCGGATCGGGGTGATACCGATCCCTCCGGCCAGCATCACGATATATCTGGAAGATTCATCGCATGAGAATTGACCGTATGGCCCCTTGACAGTGATCTTCTCTCCTGGTTTCAGGGATTCCAGCCGTTGACAATAGGGGCTACCGGTCATCCGTTTGGTGAATTCTATAAATCCGGTCTCTTCCGGACAATCACTCATGGAGAGGGGATGGACCAGGCCTTCACCCAGATCCACCATCATGAATTGCCCGGCCGCATAGATTAATTTTGCAGGGGTCTTAAATCGATAACTGACCGAGGCCGGAGTCCGTTCCAGGCGCTCAAGAAATTCACATCTGTATTCCATCATCCAAGACCTCAAAAAGAGTCATTTTCAGGGCATTTAAAACAGGTCCCCGTAACATCTTTCACCACAATCACAAGACTACACCCTCTCATCACTCTGCATGAAAGACAAGCACGGCCTCCGGGTCACGGCTGATGATCTGGCGGGCGACCTTGGCCGATACCACCTCATAGCCGTTCCCGAACGTGACAATGGCCAGCTGCCCCTGACTGAGTTGCTCGGCCATCTCTTCTGTGACATAAATCCGCTTGATCTTGTTCTGATCAACAAAATTATATCGTTCACCCCGCGCGTCCTGATCCAGGCGATTCTCGACAATCAGCTGTCTGACCTGAGCCTTCAGCTCCCGTTGCCGATCGTCCTCGGCGCGCTGCAGATTGAGTTCCCGGTTACGTCGTGCCTGCGCCTCCTGCTCCTCTCTGGCCCTGGCACTCACCTCGGCCGTGCTGTCTTCCTTGTTCTGTTTGCGACTCTTATATTTTTCCTGTTTGACCTTCTTGACCTGTTTTTTACTGACCAGACCGGCTTTAAGCAACTGGTCCTGGAACGGATTTCCCATACTCTTGTCCTCACAAGGGTGCCACAAAATGAATCGGCTGCCAGATCAAGCCACCACATATTCTCCCTGCTCGTGTCCATCACTCCACAGAACAGGGTCTCATCAACTCTCTCTTTATCATAATGAGAGAATCCCGTCTTGCAAAGTAAGTTTATCCCAAAAAAACCTGCAACGGCCAGAGCAAGAAGTTTCTTGTTTTTAAAAGAGATTCAGCTATAAATGACTGACAGCCTCTCCGACAAGCAACTAACCATCGATTTCCCCATGCCTGAAAACCACTCATCCCTCGGCGTTCATATCCGTCTGCTCCTGACCATGCTGTTTTGGGGTGGAACGTTTGTTGCCGGTCGCCTCCTGGCCGAAGAGCTGCATCCACTGATTGCCTCCTCGCTCCGTTTCATTCTGGCCTCGGGCATGCTCCTGACCACAATCCTGGTACGTGACCATTCCCTGCCCCGGCTCAAGTGGAAACAGTGGTGGGCGTTGACCCTGCTCGGTCTCACAGGTGTTTTTGCCTACAACATCTTCTATTTCACCGGACTTCAGACCATAGAGGCCGGCCGGGCCTCCATGATCATGGCCGTAAATCCGGTGATCACGGCCTTTCTGGCCATGCTGTTTTTTGCTGAACGGGGCAGCATTTCAAAAAGCGTGGGGATGATGGTGGCTGTCATTGGAGTCCTGATCGTCATCTCCAAAGGGGCGCCTGCCGCTCTTTTTCAGGGAGAGAGCATTGGGACAGGTGAGCTCTGCATGATTGGCTGCGTGTTGAGTTGGTCTGCCTACACCCTCATCGGCAAACGTCTCCTTACAGACATCAAACCCCTGGTTGCGGTGGCCTATTCCTGTACTCTTGGCGCCCTCTTCCTCAGCGCAGCGGCCCTGTTCAGCGGCCATCTGACAGAAATCAGGGATTTGAGCGCAGCAGGCGCCGGCTATATCCTGTACTTTGCCCTTTTCGGCACAACCCTGGGGTTTCTCTGGTTTTATGATGGAGTCAAAATACTCGGGGCCGGCCGGGCGTCCATGTACATCAATCTGGTTCCGGTCAGCGGTGTCGTGTTTGGCGCCCTGCTCCTTGGTGAACGGCCGGGGAGTTCTCTCTTTATCGGTGGAACACTGGTCTTTGCCGGACTCTATTTCATCAATCGCAGACCTTCCCGTGCACTCCTTCCGAAAACAAGCTGATCCAATGGCCAACATCATTCCTGAAGATATCCAGAAAGACCTGGAACAGGCTGCAGCCCTGCACCTCCGTGCCACTTCCGATTACAAAAAATGTCTGGAATTCAACAAGCTGATGTCCGACCTCCTGGGAAGACTGGAAGATGCCAACTGTAACAGAATGGCCGACAGGGTGATGACCATACTCCTTGAGTGCAACCCCAAAGAGGGGACCAGTTGTGAAAAAGCAACCATCGTCGGCGAAAAAATAAAGAAATTATCATCGGGATGAGGGGCTGGACTGTTTCTCATTCCTTGCTGAACGCAGGGCCTTGCAGCAAATCTTGTTTGAGCCCCTTCCCCTTGCACCGCTGCCCATCTCAAAGCCACCACACCCTTTCATCAACCAACGGCAACCTGCCCTCAGGTATTGCACGTCTTGCCGGTGATCTTCGGAAAACCGCCCAGGGTGAAACTCTGCCCACAACCACACGTGGTTTTGGTATTGGAATTTGTGAACTTCAGGCCACCGTTGATCAAATCGTCAGAGTAATCGATGACCAGGCCATCAAGAAATTTCACACTCTCGGTATCGGTCACAATCCGGATTTTCCCGGCCGTATGGACCACGCTCTCGCCGGCCTTCATCTCACTGGTGATGTCAGCACCATAGGTCAGACCGGCACATCCTCCTTCTTTCACCGCAACACGCAAAAACTGAATGGCCTCAAGCTTGCTGTTCAGCATCTTTTCTGCTTTTTCCAGAATAGTGATCTTCATAACATCCTCCCGAGTTAATTTTTAATTCATGGCACAGGCATACTACAAGTATCAGCAGTGCACAGTGATATGTCAATGTACTCCTGACAGAGAGGCAGTCACAAGAGTCATTATCAATCATTAATCTCCACACTTTCTGTCAGGACTTTCTCGTCTGAGAAATCCCGGGCAATCTGAATAAATTGTTCTTCTACAGCCAGAAACGCCTCGACCAGAGCTGGGTCAAAATGATTGCCGCTTCCCTGACATATAATTTCCCTGGCCTTGGCATGGGAAAAGGCCTCCTTATAGACCCGCCTGGAGATCAAGGCATCATAGACATCCGCCAGGGCCATGATGCGGCCAGACAGAGGAATTTCTTTTTCCAGTAGCCCCTTGGGATAGCCGCTGCCGTCCCATTTCTCATGGTGCCCATAGGCAATCTCCCGGGCAACCCGGAGAAAGGAATTGGAGCCAAGACTTTCTTCGGCGACCTTCAGGGCATCTCCACCCAGGGTTGCATGGGTCTTCATGATTTCAAACTCTTTCACTGTCAACCGGCCCGGCTTTAACAGGATATTATCTGGAATACCCACTTTGCCGATATCATGCAGCGGCGCTGACTTATACAGCAGATAGATGGTTTCCGGATCAAGTGCAGCGCTGAGATCCGGCATATCTTTCAGATATTCCGCCAACTTCTTGACATAGCGTTGGGTACGCAGGAGATGGGCACCGGTTTCATTGTCCCGGGTCTCGGCCAGTGAGGCCAGACTCATGATCGTGACATCCCGGGTCATGCGCAACTCTTCGGTCTTCTCCTTCAGGCCAACGATCATCAGATTGGTGTGCTTGGCCATGACCCCGAATTCATCATTGGTACTGATGGGCACTGCTCCGTCAAAACAGCCGGCCGTGACCTGTTTGAGTACCGAATTCTCATTGTCAAAAAACGTCTGCAGGTTCCTGGCAAAGGAGATGATCAGATTCATCACACACCCCAGGATGACCAGAAAGACAAAACCAAGTTCCTTAAGAATGTTCTGCTGGGCCTGAGCAAGACTGATGGTCTCTCCCACAGTGATCAACCAGTCAATATCTTTGTTGATCACCAGAAAGAGAATCCCCATGATAAAGAAAGAACAGGCAGCAGCAAAGATGGCCAGCTTGGTCGGCAGAGGGAAATAACGATGTTCCGGATCAAGATCAATGTTCTGGTGACTGAAGAGAATGGTCAGTTGCCGTTCATGGGACAGGGCCATATCAATGGCCATAAAGAAACCAACCGTGGTCATTGCCAGGACAAGCTTGGTTCCGCTGCTGATGGGAAAGACATAGACCAGGCGGTTAAAGATCATCAGTAAAATTCCGATGACAATCATGAGCAGGAATTCAAGCCAGAAAACCCGGAAGGTCTGCTGCTGATAGGGTGCCTGATCAACCAGACGTGTCCGAAGGGGACGACGGATAAACCAGACCACCACAAGACTTATGATCAAAGGAGTCAGGAGTTGTGATATTGACAAACTCTCAAGAAAAGGGCAAACTTGGCCTCCGTATAGACTGATAATAAAGGTAATGAAGACATAATGCAGGATGAGGCGCATACTCTTTCTCGTTCGTTATAAAGATTTCAATCTCATTGGCAGGCCGATCCTGGCCCATGCCCGGAGGAGCAAGAGATTCTTCCACCCTTGCCCTTTCCCCTTTTCCTCATTACCCTGACCCGATGACCAACACCTCCTTTACCCCTCTGGATGTTTACAAGATCCTGCCGCAAACCAATTGTCGCAAATGCCTCCTGCCCTCATGCCTGGCATTTGCGGCGGGGATTGTGGCCGGCAGCAGAAAGCTCACAGACTGCCCGGATCTTGACCGGGGTACCATCGCTGACTTCCAGGCCAGACATCAGGCCCCGGGGCCCAAGGAGACGAACCAGGCAGAGTTCGTCGACACCTTACAAAAAAAAATGGCCGGGCTTGATCTTGCAGCCGTTGCCCCCCTGATCGGAGCCACCGTTCACAAAGACACCATCATCATCAATTCACTGGGCAAAGATTTCATCCTGGATCACCAGGGCAACATGACCTCGGAATGCCATATCATTCCCTGGGTACAAATCCCGCTTCTTTCTTACATCACCAACAAAAGACATGCAGACATCAGCGGCAACTGGGTGTCATTTCGGGAAATAAAAGGCGGAATTGACTGGCAGGGCCTTTTTACCAGCCGTTGCGAAGAACCATTGCGAAGACTGGCAGATAACAACCCGGACCTGCTCACTGATCTGATTGGTCTGTTCATGGGCAAGGCCATTGACTGGTATGAAGCAGATATTGCCCTCATCCTCTACCCCTTCCCCAAAATTCCCATCCTTATCTGTTACCAGGCCCCGGAAGACGACCTGCAATCAAAGCTCACCATCTTTTTTGATGCCTGCTGCAACACCAACCTCCACATCAAATCCATCTTCACCCTCTGTTCAGGCCTGGTACAGATGTTCAGCAAGATTGCCGAACATCACAACTGATTGTGCGGCCCCTGTTGCCCATTTGGATTGGGCAACAGACTGAATCTTTGTGATCTGTCCGCTCACCTGGGTAACGTCAATTACACCCAGCAAGGGATACGAAAGACACTCCCCCCCTTTTTCCTTTATGCTACGAAGAAAAATAACGGCAGATTCGGCTCAGCATGGCATAGGGCATGCCAAAGATCCTGCCCAAGATCCTCTGCCGGGGCAGGCGGCCGAGAGTTGTCCGTCCACGACCCAGCTTAAAGTCCGAATGGAACTTGTTGCCACATGAAGGGCAGGCCATGAGCATCCCACCGATGCGGCCTGGTATCCTGAGTTTCTGGCCGCATTCCGGACATTTCTTTTCAATATGATCAGTCATTATGTCAGCCAACTACTCCTCATAAATCATTTTCTTGGTCATTTCACCGTCCACAACAAAATCCTGGCCGGTGATGAAACCCGCCATGTCCGCAGGGATTTGCTCAACTGGATTTTATTTCAGTTGTTGATCGGCAACAATGACGCACACGGGAAAAACATTTTATGACCGATTATCGTTCACCAGCTATCAGAATAACAATTCCACTCCAAATCCCCCTACTCCTTAGCCAGGAGGCATTCCAGCTTGAGACTTCGATCCAATTTTACCGCATCTCATTGCAATAGTTACAGGGTTTCTGTATAATTCATCATTAAATAGCACAGTATCACTGGATATCCAGTACTGGAAAACCAGGAGGCTTCCCGAGGAACCATCCTCATATCTCACCTTGGCTAACCTTCCAGATTATCAATAGCGTCACACTTAGAATGGGTAGACTTGAAGCTATGCAAAAAAAATCTTTTTTTGAAACGAATCAGCACCTCAAAGATCCTGCGAAATACAGATCCGCTCTGCTTGCAAATGTTGCCAGCTCCACCGCAATTGAGACGAATGAAGGCATTGAGACCGTTGTGAAAAAATTAACTGCTACCCTAGAAAGCATCTCTCCCGCTAAACGCCTGACGCAGAAACGCTACTCTCGATAATATCAGTAAAAATGACTTCCATCGGTTTATAGTTCCGATCAAGCCCTGCCTGTACCGCCGCAAAATACTTTTCCTTCTGTTCGTTTATTACCCTGAAGTCCAGCAAGGGTAGACCTGCCTGCAAAGCCATCAATGTTGCCAACAACGGGAAACCCGCCCATTCCCCTCACGAAATGGATGAATTAAAACCAACTCCACATGAACCTCGGCTATGGCCCCCCACAACTTCTTCTCTTTTTTCAAAAACACAAGGTGTATATCTCAGCAGCTGGTCCTGCTCCAATTGCCCCATCAAATTCACCACATGCGCTGCCATTGCAAAGGTGAATCCCCCCTTGCTGATATTAACCTGACGATATTGACCGGCCCATTCATAGATCGCCCCTAACCATATTTTATGAATACGGCAAATATCATCTGCCGTGAACCGGTGCTCCTGGTCGAATTCTCGAAGAATAGTATCCGTGGCGTCTGCCAAGGCATTGGCCTCAATATTATTCATCTCCGCTGGATCAGTAACACCATGGATGTTTCGCAAGACCTTATTGAAAGAACCTGGCTCAAGCTGGGCCTCTACGCGTCCTGACACATTATATCTACCTTTATCCTTCACACAATCACCGCCCAATAAATACTGTCCCTACATATCTCCACTTGACCCAGAGTGTTGCCACAACTAAAGTGGACCCCCTTCAATTTGAACTGTTAAGGATTCCTGGTTCATCCGCAGAATCTGTGGGTGACGTCCGGTTCGGGAAGATTCCCAAGTGTA
>CALENA010000179.1 GCA_937910875.1 uncultured Desulfobulbaceae bacterium
GGAGCGAATTTTAGAGTTGGCCCGTGCCGGAGATTCCGAGGCTCAGTTTTCCCTGGCCCTCTCCTATGAGTTTGGGACCATCGATGTTGAACGTGACCCGGAAGCTGCTGTGGTCTGGTTTGAACGGGCGGCAGAGGGTGGAGTCTCAGGGGCCTGGCTCTATCTTGGTTTGAAGTATGAAAATGGCAGCGGATTGACCCAGGACCGTGCTGCGGCCGGTCGCTGTTATTGTCGGGCCGCTCTTGATGGCTGGGCCTCAGCCCATTATTTTTTGGCGGGCCTGTATCGTGATGGACGCGGTGTCCCTCAGGACGATCGGATTGCCAGGGCCTGGCTCAGTCTGGCTGCAGATTTGGGATATCCTTCTGCAATCAGTGAGATGGGTGAGCTAGTTGAACTCTTGGGTCAGCAATTGATCAGCGGTTCCTTGGATGTTGAGAGAGATCTGGCGGATAAGGCATGTACCTCTTTGAATTCATTCCCCTTGGTTGATCCATGATGGAAAACAGTAATCTGTCACCATCCTCTATTCTTGCTTCAGGAAACCAGGGAAGTGTTGTGTCCGGTCAGGAGCTGGATCAATCTGTCTTCCTGAAAAATGTTGAGCGGTTTGAGCATGGCGAGCTCAAGCTTCTGCTTGACAATCCCTTCCTGGGCTCGCTCCCCAGATTTCTCTCACAACTCCACGCCCAGAATCAATCTGATCGTATCCATCTGTTTCTTGACCGTTTCAGCGAGTGCACCACCGCCCGGGATGGCCGAGTGCGTGAGCGGGCAGTGATGATTCTTTCATTGTTCGCAGATGTCCTGAAAGACAGGCCTGAAACGCAACCGCTTTTTCAGCGAACCTGCAGCCTTCTGATTCAGTGGCTGCGGATTGAAACCTCGAATTTTTCAGTTGTTGAGAAAGTCCTGCGCCAGTTGGGTGATAACTGTCGTCTTATGATGGCCGAGGAGAGATGGCAGGAGGTCGGTGAGTTCCTCGGTGTCATCAGTGGAATCCAGTCAGGTCGGATCAAAAAAAATGATTCTGTCCGGTCCCAGGCGACCCAGGTTCAGGAACGACTGGCCGACGATGCGATCCTTGAGCTGTTGACCCAGGCCTTTCTGCTTGAAGAAGGAGAGCTACGCGCCGTCTGTGAAGACCTGCTGATTCAGCTTGGTCGACCGGCTGGAATGTATCTTCTTAAACGGCTTCTGGTCTGTCAGAATTCAGACCATCGTTTTCGCCTGATTGGTCTGATCATGGCCTCAGGCCATGTCATCGTTCCGATCCTTTCTGAATGCCTCAAAAAAGATCCTCCCTGGTATGTGATCAGAAATATCATACTGATCATCACGGCCCTGAATGATCAGTCTCTTCTGGCGCTGGTTCTTCCTTATCTTGGTCATGAGGATATCCGTGTCCAGCAGCAGGTCATTGATTGTATTCAGGAGATCGGTGGGACCAGAAAACATGAGTATCTGCGTCAGGCACTGAAGATTGTCAAGGATGAGTTGCGGATTTGGCTGATTATGCAGCTGGGGCAGCCGGGTGATCAGGAGTCTGTTGATTCGATGCTGGATCTGCTGGCCGAGCGGGATCAGTTCTCACCCCATGTGCGCGATGACATGCTGATTAAGCTCTGTAATGGTCTGCGTTTTGCTCCGCAGTCCAGGGCCGTCAATCTCCTGCATCAGTTGATTGACGAACGCCTTCAGGGAGGAGGAGAGGAAGAGGCCGACCTGGTGGTGGCGGCAGCCAGGCACACCCTGCATATTCTCGAGCCGCAGTTGCGGCATCTATCCCGTCAGTTGCCTCTGGATGAG
Organism: uncultured Desulfobulbaceae bacterium; assembly: GCA_937910875.1. Taxonomy (GTDB): domain Bacteria; phylum Desulfobacterota; class Desulfobulbia; order Desulfobulbales; family Desulfocapsaceae; genus Desulfatifera. The sequence goes on from CALENA010000179.1 coordinate 1,810, forward strand.
GAACAGGTGAGTTTTGTCGGTGATGTGGATGCGCTGGAAAAGGCCAGGTTAAAATTGCAGGATCTGGATGCCCGGATCGATCGACTGGTGCAGCACAGGCAGATCACCCAGGCGGTCACTCTGCTCGGCGAACAGGCAATCGTTGCCGCCCGGAAAAAGGATTTTGTGACCGCGGAACTTTTGACCGACAAGATGTTCAAGGTTGACCCCAAGGCCCTGGATGAACTGATCCGGATCAGTAATATCATTGAAGAAGAAAAGAGCACATCGGTCACCAGTCATTATATCAAGACCTGGTTATCTCTGTATAATGCGTTGGGTCTTGAGGAATTTAACGCCCTTTATTCGGTGTTGCGTCATCAACATTATCACGCAGGTGAACTGATCGTCCGCCAGGGCGAGATCGATTCCAGCCTCTATTTTGTCAATTCGGGTCAGGTTCGACTGGCCTGTCATCGTGGCAACCGTGAATTGTTTTTGAAGCGTTTGTATCCCGGAGAGATGGTCGGTCTGGCCCCCTTTTTCGGGGTCTCTGTCTGGACCGTCACCTTGACCGCTATCACTCCTGTCGAGTTGCAGGTTTTGAGCCGTGAGGCCCTCAGTCGGATTTGCGGCGATTATCCGGAGATTGAGGCACATCTCTACGGGTATTGTCGGGAAAACGACAGGGTGCCTGAGTGGTTGCAGGTCTCCGGTGAAGAGCGACGGGAGTCGCCGCGGCACGATGTCTCGATTATTATCCGGAACATCCTCCTGGATGATTATGAGGGAGAGACCAGATATCGCTTCAAGAGTCGGCTGGTAGAGTTATCCGAGGGCGGCTGTTCGTATCTGGTGAGGATTGCTGACCAGGGTAATGCCCGCCTTCTTCTGGGGAGAAAAGTCCGTTCTGTGATCCCTGTGGGTGAAACAGACAGCGTGACAGTGAACGGGACCATAGTCGGTGTTATCTTTCAGGAGTATGGTCAGCGCGATTACTCGGTTCATGTTAAATTCAATCAGCTTCTTTCTGAGAGCAAGGTCATGGATATTGTGCGTAAAAAGAAACGTCATTATCTGACCATTCCTGACAAATAATCGTCGGAACCGCCAATTGTCAGCGTCTCCCGCTGGCTGCACTTTGCCAGACAAGAGAGAGACGGCCTCATCAGTCTCTCTTGTCTCATTCCCAGTTGTAATCATCCCTGGTAAGACTCCTATGTTGTTACAAGACGGTGAATCGGCGGCCATGACTGGTCGTGCCGAAGGAATAATTCTGATGAGCCGATTATGAATCAGCAGATAGTATTGGGTGATCTGGTCCTGTCTCCTCCCCTGGCCATGGCCCCCATGGTCGGGCTGTCCCATTCAGCCCTGCGGACCCTGGTTCTGGAGTTGGGTGGGGTGGGCCTTTTATTTACCGAGATGCTTTCAGTCAAACGCCTGCCATCAGAAAGTGAGCTGTCTCCCTTTCTGATGCGATCCCCTGAGGAACGCCCGCTTTTTTATCAACTGGTGGTGGGACGTGACCAGGAGGTCTTGCCGGCGGTGGAGCGGTTGCACAAACTTGACGCCCAGGGAATTGATCTGAATCTCGGGTGTCCGGCCCCCAAACTCAAGCAGCTGGGTGCCGGGTGCGCCCTGCGCAGTGATGTGGATGCGGTGCGGAGGCTGGTGCGGGAGTTGCGTCGGGCCACTTCTCTGCCGCTCAGCGCCAAGATTCGTCTGGGCAGAAATCTTGATGAGGTTGCGCTCCTGGAGTTCTGCAGAATGCTGGAAGGGGAGGGGCTTGATCTGTTGACCGTGCATGGGCGCCTGGATGGAGAGAAGTTCTGTCGCAGACCGCACTGGGATTGGATCGGCAAGGTCAAGGCTGGCTTAGGTATTCCGGTGATCGCCAATGGTGGAATCTTTACGGTTCAGGATGCACGGGCATGTCTGGAGCAATCCGGTGCCGACGGGTTAATGATTGGCCGTGGAGCGGCCTGCAAGCCCTGGATTTTTGCGGAGATTGCCCGGGAACTGTACGGGGTCGTGCAGCCATCTGCTGCTCCTGACCCGGCTCAGGTTTATTTCCGCTTCATCGAGTTGCTCCATGAACGTTTTCGGCCCGAGCGGCGTCTGGGGCGTCTGAAACAGTTTACCCACCTCTTCGGAATCGGCTTTCCCTTTGGTCATCACCTGGCCATTGCAATACAGAACTGTACAACGATGGGCGAGGCCGAGCAGCAGGCGGAGCTGCTTCTTGAACGGATTGTGGGTTGATTCAGCGACTGAGCCTGGCTCTGATTTTTCCGGTCAGTTCGGTCAGTTCAGGAAGACGGAGCAGGGAGAGGATCAGGCCATAGAGGGCGGCCGCGACTCCAATCAGGAGCAGGGTTGAGCTTGCCTTCTGGAACAGCGAACCACTGAGCCACTGGGCAAACAGGGTGCGCCCCAGGACGAGGAAGAGGCTCATGGCCAGGGTGGCGCAGCCGATCTTGGCCAGGCCGGTGAGAAGGTGGCGCAGGGGATAGCCGTTCATCTTGACATAGAGGACACTGCTCAGGAAGATGAAGTTGAAGAGCATGGTGCAGGAGGTGGACAGGGCAATGGCCCGGTAGCCAAAGTGATCGATGGTCAGGGTGATGATCAGAATATTGGCTGCCACGGCCAGGAAACTGGCAATGACCGGGAAGCGGGTGTCATCCAGGGCATAAAAGACCGGGACCAGAATCTTGTTTGCTGAATAGGCAAAGAGCCCCACCGCATAAAGGGTCAGCCCCTGAGCCGTGGCCATGGTGTCCAGGGTGGTAAAGGCCCCGTGCTCGAAAATCAGGCGGATGATCGGTTCTGAGAGGATCATCAGTCCGGCGGTGGCCGGGATGGTCAGGCTGAAGATCATGGTCAGGGAGGAGAGCAGGGTGGTCTTGAGTCCGGCCAGGTCTTTCTTGGCCGCATATCGGGCCATGACCGGCATTGCGGCAATGGAAAAGGCAACGCCGAACAGGCCGATGGGCAACTGGACCAGACGGAAGGCGTAATTCAGCCAGGAGACAGACCCCTCAGCACAGGATGAGGCGAAGTTGGTGTTGACGAAGATGTTGATCTGGGTGGCCGAGAGACCAATGGTCGCCGGAATCATCAGGCGCAGGATCTTGTGCAGGCCCGGGTCCTTGAAATCGAGACGGGGGAAGAAACGGAAACCGGTTTTGGCCAGGGTTGGCAGTTGGATGCCGAGTTGGAGCATCCCCCCGATCAGGGTGCCAATGGCCATGCCGACAATGGCCGGCTGACCGTAACGGGGCAGGATCAGGGCCAGGGAAACACCGCCGACGATCGAGCCCAGGTTAAAGAAACTTGAGGCCAGGGCAGGGACGAAGAAGCGGCCCTTGGTATTGAGAATCCCCATGACCACGGCCGAGAGCGAGATCAGGACCAGAAAGGGGAGCATGATCATGGTCAGTCGACGGGTCAACTCGGACTTGCCGGGGATCAGGGCAAAGTCCGGAGCCAGCAGGGCGACGATCGGTCCACTCAGGTAGATACCTGCCAGGGTGATCAGGCTCAGGGCCAGCCCGAAGAAAATCAGGACATTGGAGGCCAGACGCCAGGTCTCCTCCTGGCTGCGGGTAGTGTCGTAGCGGGCAAAAATAGTGACAAAGGCGGCGCTCAAGGCCCCTTCGCCAAAGAGGTCCCGCAAGAGGTTGGGGATACGGAAGGCAACGACGAATGCGTCATACGCATACCCGGCGCCAAAGAGCCCGGCAAAAAGCTGCTCACGGATTAGTCCCAGGACCCGGCTGCACATCACTGCAATGCCAACGGTACCCGCGGCTTTGGCAATCGTGTTGTTCTGTGTTGTTGCTTCGTTCACTTGCTGAAATTCCTGCCTGGATTTGACCGATCTGGTGAAACATGTCATCTTACCCTGTTCATCATTGATATGCCAGTGAATCGATGACTCATGGGCTGGCACCCTGATTTTTTGTATTTTCTCTTGAGTCAGTTGGGGTTGCGGGGCGTAAAAGGTTCTGTTTTTATTAATCCTTGTTGACTTTCTTTTCGTAAACTGAAACTATGTTATGAGTGTGTAAGCAGTAGCAGAAGATTCATTCTGGAGAGAGAAAGTCTGAATATACTGATGGGGTCAATGCCCCTGATTCTTTCGAGGAGGTAGGTATGCAGGACGTTAATCTGGTCAGGAATATCGCAATTTTCGGACATGGAAATTGCGGTAAAAGTTCATTGGCTGAGGCCATGCTCTTTACGGCAGGAAAGATTAAACGGCTGGGAAAGGTTGATGACGGTTCAGCCGTCATGGATTTTGATGATGAGGAGATCAGGCGGAACATCTCCATCAACGCCTCGTTTAATAATTATACCTGGAAAAAACATACCGTCTTTCTGGTTGATACCCCAGGCGACGATAACTTTATCAATGAGACCAATGTCGCCTCTCAGATAGTCGATGGTGCGGTGTTTATCGTTGGCGCCGTGCTCGGGGTCAAGGGGCAGACGATCAAGTTTGCCAACTTTATTGCCGATCGCCGCCTTCCCTGCATGCTTCAGATCAACAAGATGGATCGTGAGCGGGCCGATTTCTGGAAGACCATTGGTGAGATCGAGGACCAGCTGCCTGTCAAGCCGGTTCTGGTTCATCTGCCCATTGGTGCGGAGGCTGATTTCAAAGGCCTGGTTGATGTGGTGACCGGCAAGGCCTATCTCTTTGAAGGCCAGAGTGGTCAGCTCAGCGAGACCGAAGTCCCGGCCGACATGGAAGACGACCTGGCCCTGTACCGGGAACGGTTGATGGAGAAGGTGGCCGAGACCGATGATGACCTGATTGAGAAATTTCTCGAGGATGGCGAACTCAGTGATGAGGATATTCTCACTGGCCTGAAACAGGGGGTTGCGAAAGCCCTCCTGACTCCGGTCTGTGTGGGCGCTGCGACCTTGAATATGGGGACCTCGGCCCTTCTGGACATGATCAACGCGATCATGCCTTCACCTGCCGAGCGTCCACCCCTGGTGGGGACCGTGCCCGGAACCGGTGATCTGGCGGAGCGCAAGCCCCTGCCGGGAGAGCCTTTTTCCGCGCGTGTCTTTAAGACCATGGCCGATCCCTATGCCGGCCGGTTGACCATCTTCAGGGTCATTTCCGGGACCTTGTCCGGAGATACCTTTTATAATGCCAGCAAGGACTGTAACGAACGCTTTGGTCAGCTCTTTCTGCCCGAGGGGAAGGAACAGAGGCCTGTGGACAGCGCCGGGCCAGGGATGATTGTGGCCGTGGCCAAACTGAAGGAGACCACCACTGGCGATACCCTCTGTGCTGCGTCTGCCCCCATCGTATATGATCCCTTGATAACCTTGGAGCCCGTGATCTCTTATGCGGTCAGCGCCAGCAAGGGCGATGAGGAAAAACTCTTTTCCTGTATCACCCGTATGCTTGACGAAGACTTGACCCTGCGGCTGTCTCGTGAAATGCAGACCGGCGAGGTCTTGCTTTCAGGAGTTGGTCAGGTTCATCTCGAAGT
>CALENA010000180.1 GCA_937910875.1 uncultured Desulfobulbaceae bacterium
AAGAGGCAGGGACAGGAAGGTCCCTGACCGGCGTATCTGAAACATGGGCGACGGAACGTCGTCCATGTTTTGGGCGGAGCATAGGCGGGCAGGGACCTTCCTGTTCCTGCCGGGCCAAGCTCACCGCCATGAATCCATATTCTGAAATCTCGCTGAATAATTCCAGGAGTTCGTTCAAAATCAATGCATCTGTATGCATACTTCAATGATAAGATTTTGAACATAATGAAGGGAATTATGTGAAAGTTCATTAGAGACCATGACTGGCCATACCAAAGGAACGAACGTTCCTGGTTGCTTGTGGCTGGCCCTTTTGATCCAGCCATGCTGGTTGGACTAAAAAATCATCCCGCAAGAGGCTCTGTTGTGAGAGAAAAAAGCAAACAGACAGGAAAAGGGGAACAGCATGTTTGAGATCATCCGTAATGGTGGGCCGGTCATGTATCCGCTCCTGTTCTGTTCGCTTCTGACCCTGACTGTGATCATTGAACGGTGCATCTTCTGGGCCGGGATTGAGCTGCGTCGGAACCGGGGGCTGCTCGATGAGGTCCTGGAGTTGTGTCGAGTCGGCGACTGGCCAGCCGTCCGGGAGCGGACGGTCGGCAGTCGTGATTATGTCCTTCGGGTCCTGGTCAGTGGTATCCTCCACCGTGAGTTCTCCATGGTCCGCGCCATGGAGGCCGCAGCCCTGGAGGAGTTGAAAAAGATGCGCCGGTACATGGGCGTGCTCGATACCATGATCACCGTGGCCCCTCTTTTGGGAATTTTCGGAACGGTGCTCGGGATTATCTCCTCCTTTGAGGTCCTGGGGACGGCCGGGCTCGAGGAGCCGCACCTGGTGACAGCCGGTGTGGCCCAGGCCCTGATCACCACGGCTACGGGGCTGGGGATTGCCATCCTCTCGGTCTTCCCCTATAATTATTTCAATGCCCGGATTGAGCACGCGGCCCAGACCATAGAGAAATATGCCACCAGCCTTGAGATCGTCTATGAAAAGCTGGAGGTCAAGGGGGAGCAGCCATGAAACTGGCGCGTCCCAACCGGCCCCGGGCCAGGATCGAGATGATGCCTCTGATCGATGTGGTCTTTCTCCTTCTGGTGGTCTTTATCTACACCATGCTTTCCATGGCCGTGCATCGAGGTCTGCCCGTGACCCTGCCCGTCTCGAGCGCAGTCCAGCTCGAACGGGATCGACTGCTCAGCCTGACTGTGCGTGTTGATGGCCTTGATCTGGATGGCCAGAAGATGGAATTTGCAGATCTGACCCCTGCCTTGCGTCGTCGGGTTGCCGGGATCAATGATCCCGGTCTGCTCCTGTTTGCCGATCAGCAGCTCACCTATCAGCAGCTTTTCACGGTCCTGGACCAGATCAAGGCGGCCGGAATCGAACGGATCTCTCTTCAGGCCGATCTCCCGTGACCAGGCTGGCCACAGCTTTTGGGCTGGCCCTGCTGGTGCATGTGGTGCTGCTTGTCACCGGGAGGGGCTGGTTGACACGACCGCCGGAACCGCTGGCCCTGCGTTCAGGGATCAGTGTGGCCCTTGATTCCCGGCCCTTAAAACCCCTGGTCGGGCAGCCAGACGCGCCGGAAGAAAGGCCAGTTGCGCCGGCCCCTGTCCCTGGTTCTCCGGCGGGGCAAGAGCTGGATCTCGATCCGTTGTCTCCTGTGCCTGTGGCGTCTGCGGAATCTACATTGGAGTCTGATCCTGAGCGAGAGTCGAAGCCGAAGCCGGAACAGGTGACGACGCCTCGACCGCAGCAACTTGTGGCCCGGCAGCGTAAGGTTCGCCTGCCAACCTCTTCTTTGTCAGGGCCGTCTGATTTGTCTCAGATTACAGAGTTACCATCGCTCAGCCTAAGGTCCCCGTCTGTGGCGGGACCCGAGGCCACAGATGCCTCTCGGCAGGTGACAGGCGTTGCCCAGTCCGCTCGCGACACACCTGTCAGCCAGCGGCAGGCCAGTCCCCTGTATGAGGAAAATCCGCCACCGCCCTATCCGGTCAAGGCGCAGCGACGCGGCTGGCAGGGGCGGGTCCTGGTTGAGGCACGGGTAACGGCCGCGGGTCTGGTGAGTGGAGTCAGTCTTGCCCACAGCAGTGGCTATCATCTCCTGGACCAGACGGCTCTGGCCGCGGTGCGAGAGTGGCGTTTTGTCCCGGCCTTGCATGACGGCCGCAGGATAGCCAGTACGGTTACGGTGCCGGTGCTCTTTCAACTCCAATGACTCTATCAAGCCAGATGATACAACGATCTCCCATTTTTTTCTGTTTACTGACGATCTTTTGGGTCGTCCCCTGTGTTGGAGTCACACTCGGGCTCCAGACCCATCAGGTGACTGATCCGCTGGGACGCAGCCTGATCGTCCCTGTGGCCCCGGTCCGGGTGGTCTCGCTGGCCCCGAGCCTTACCGAACTGGTTTACTCGCTGGGCCGGGAAGAGATGCTGGTGGGCGCGACCCTCTACAGTACCTATCCTGTGGCTGCCAGGGACCTGCCCCGGGTCGGTTCCTACGTCCGCCTTGATCTTGAACGCATCATTGCCCTCAGGCCTGATCTCTGTCTGGCCGTGAAAGATGGAAATCCCCATCATGTGATCGAGCGGATCGAGGCCCTGGGGATTCCGGTCTTTGTGGTTGATCCCATTTCCATTGACGAGATCATGACCACTGTCGTGGCACTTGGTAAACTTCTGGGGGCCCTGCCCGAGGCCAAGGCCCTGGCCGCCGATATGACCGCCCGGATTGACAGGGTCTGGACGCTGGTGGCTCGAGCTGACCACCGGCCGACCTTGTTTTTTCAGGTGGATGCCGCGCCCATGATCAGTGCTGGAGACAACACCTTTACCGGCCGGTTGATCCGCATGGCCGGGGGTGAGAATCTGGCCGCGGGTCCGACCCAGTATCCGCGATACACCTGGGAGGACATTCTTCGTCTGGCCCCGGAAGTGGTGGTGATCACCTCCATGGCGGGGGGGCACCAGCCTGAGGACCTGATTGGCGAGTGGCAGAAATGGCCACAGATTCCGGCGGTCCGTTCCGGTCGCATCCATGTGGTCAAGGCCGATTTCTTCAATCGGCCCACCGAACGGCTGGTCCAGGGGCTTGAGGTCCTGGCTGCCCTGATTCATCCTGAACTCTTTCCCGATTTCTCTGATCATCATCTGATACTTGGTGCGACCCGGCCATGAGCGAACAGCTTACGGGGGGCAAACATTTTGGTCTGGCTACCAGATTATTCCTGCTCTGTGCTGTGCTGCTCTTTATTCTGGCCGTAGCGATCCTGCTTGGCCTCGGGGCCGGTTCGTCCGGGATCGACCTCAGGGAGGCCTGGGGGGCCTTGCTGGGTCAGGGGGAGGCGGTTGAGCAGACCATTGTCCGTCAGATCCGACTGCCGCGCGTGATTCTGGCCGGCAGTGTGGGTGCGACCCTGGCCCTGGGGGGGCTGGTCTTTCAGGCCCTGCTCCGCAATCCCCTGGCCGAACCGTATATCCTCGGGGTCTCCGGTGGGGCGGCGGTCGGGGCGATCTGTGGGATGTTCCTGGGGCTGACGCCTTTCCCTGGTGTGTCGCTGGCCGCCTTTGGTGGCAGTATGCTGGTCCTTGTTCTGATCATCCTGCTGGCCGGTGGACAGGCCGGCTTTCGCAAGGATTCCCTGCTCCTGGGCGGAGTCATGATGAACGCCTTTTGTGGGGCGGTGATCATGTTTCTGCTGGCCGTCAGCCATTCGGCCCAGGTGCAGCAGGTTCTGTTCTGGCTCATGGGTGATCTGTCCATGATCACGGCCGAGCGCCTGCCAACCCTGCTCCTGATCCTCCCCTGTTTCGGCATTATCCTGGCCCTGGCCAGGCCCATGAATCTTCTGCTTCTGGGGGGAGAGAGCGCCTCTGTCCTGGGGGTCAATGTCCGTCTCATCTCTCTTCTGCTCCTGGCCACCACCTCGTTTATGGTCAGTATTGTGGTCAGCCTCTCGGGGCTGGTGGGCTTTGTCGGCCTGGTCATCCCTCATATCTTCCGCCTCATTCTGGGCTCGGATCATCGTCTGCTGATCCCGGCCTGTATCCTGGGCGGTGCCTCCTATCTGATTGCCTGTGATCTCCTGGCCAGGCTTCTCTCCGTGGGTGGCGAGTTGCCGGTGGGGATCATTACAGCGTTGATCGGTGCCCCGCTGTTTGTCTTTCTGCTGTGGAGATCAGGACGATGAATGCGGTTCAGGTAAAGGGGCTGGGGCTGAAGCTCGGGGGCCGGCAGGTCCTGACTGATCTGTCGCTGAGCGTTGCCAGCGGTGAGTTCTGTGTGGTCATCGGTCCCAACGGCTCGGGCAAGACCACTCTGTTGCGTCTTCTTGCGGCCTTACTTGTTCCTGAATCAGGGAAGATTGAGCTCTTTGGCCAGCCGCTGGGTCGTTACTCCCGCCGTCAACTGGCCCGTGTCCTGGCCCTGGTGCCGCAGCAGGCTCCCACTGATTTCCCCTTCAGCGTGCGCGAGACCGTGCTCATGGGCCGTTCGCCCCATCTGGGGCTGATGGCCTTTGAGCGGGCAACGGATCTTGCCCTGGCCGCTGAGGCCATGGCCTTTACCGATGTCAGCCATCTGGCCGATCGGCGGCTGGATCAACTCTCGGGTGGTGAACGACAGCGGGTGATCATTGCCCGGGCCATCTGTCAGCAGCCGCGCCTGATCCTTTTGGATGAACCCACCGCGGCCCTTGATCCCGCCCATCAGATCAAGATCCTCGATCTCCTGGAGCGCCTGCGTCAGGAGCGGGGTGTGACCGTGATCATGGTCTCCCACGATTTGAATCTGGCCGCCCTCTATGGCGATCGTCTCCTGCTCCTCTGTGAGGGCCGGGCCGATCGGGTAGGCACGCCGGTCGAGGTTTTGGAGCGAGCCCGGCTCGAACGGGTCTATGGTTGCACCATGGTGGTTGAGGAAGATCGCAGGAATGGTTTTCTGCGGGTCTCGCCGGTCCCGGCCCGTTACCGGAAAGATTGACCAACTGAAGGAAGTCTTGGAAAAGTATATTGAATTGTAGCGGGTTAGCGATATTTTAGAATGCAGGTTTATGGTGGTGAGCTTGGCCCGGTGGGAACAGGAAGGTCCCTGTCCGGCTACGCTCCGCCCGAACCATGAACGACAAAACGTCGTTCATGGTTCAGATACGCCGGTCAGGGACCTTCCTGTTCCCACCTCTTTCTATTCGTGTTCATCAGATAAATGGATTTCTGGTTTATCCGAAAGGTAACT
>CALENA010000181.1 GCA_937910875.1 uncultured Desulfobulbaceae bacterium
GCCGATCTCATACTATAAGAAACGACAGTAAACTCAACTTCCCGACAAGTTATCTTGTGCATAAAGTACAATAATTATCAGAAGTAAACACTAATGGCAAGTTCGAAGTCTTCACTTTTCACAGGAATACCATGAAGTGATAACAACCCGGGGAAAACGTAAATGTGTTGCATTACAAGCTTGTAATAATTATTATTATAATGTTTGTGTTCGGAACAGAGGATGTTTAATAGAAAAAGTGCACCAGTCCCCAAAGGAGAATGATCATGCCAGTCCCGTTCAAATACACGGCCGAAGAACTGTTTGCCTGGATTTCCGACAAACCAGATTTTGTCTTGCTGGATGTGCGGAACGAAAAAGAATTTGCCAACTGGTTTGTGGAAGGTCCAGCTCTTTTTCCTTATATCAATATGCCTTATTTTAATTTCATGGAAGATCTGGAAGAATCGCTGGCCCTGATCCCGGCAGGGGAAAAAATCCGTATTATATGCGCCAAGGAAGGCTCTGCTCAATATGTGGCCGAGCAGTTGGCAGAAAATGGTTTTGAGGATGTGGGCTACCTCGAGGGAGGGATTGTCTCCTGGGGAAATTGCCTGGCGGCACGACTGGTCACTGAAACATCATCGTACAAGCTGTTCCAGGTCATCCGGCCAGGAAAGGCTGCCTGCAGCTATCTGTTGATCAGCGGGGCCGAAGCCATGGTCTTTGATCCATCCCGCAATATTGATTTTTACATCGATTTTGCCAAGAAGCATGGCGCTCATATCATCAAAACCTTCGAGACCCATCGCCAGGCCGATTATATCGCCGGATCAATCAACATGGCCAGAAGAATCAATGCGGAGATCATGGTCAAAAAAGAGGACTTCCTTGGCTCCGACTTTCAGTTCACCGAAATCAATGACAATGAGACCTTCCCCTTCACCGGGAACGGCCCGGAAGTCAAGGCTATCCATACACCCGGGCACACCATGGGCAGCACATCGTATTTTATTGACGGCACGTTTCTGCTCAGTGGCGATACCGTTTTTATCAACACCTCTGGTCGGCCTGACCTTGGTGGAAAGAGTGCGGAGTGGTCACGGTATCTCTATTTGACCCTGACGTTGAAACTGAGGAGCCTGAGCGATGATGTCCAGATTTTGCCCGGACATTACACGACCTGGGGAGAGGCAAACAGTGATGGCCTGTTCATGGAACGTCTTGGGACTCTGCGCAAGACCAATGTGGCCTTTCAGTTGCCCAATGAATTGAAGTTTGCCGAATTTATCGAGGCCAATCTCAGGCCCCAGCCAGGCATTTACATCAAGATTCGCCGGATCAATGGCGGCTGGCTTACGGTCGACGAGGATGAGGCCAACACCATGGATCTTGGTAAGAATGAATGTGGTGCCAGCAATTATGGCAAGGTGGGTATGAGTGCCGAATCAAACAGAGCCGATGGTTGAACAACACCCTGCCAGTATAAAAAATCATCCAAGGTCAGGCCAGATGCTCAGAAGGAACATCCCTCAGGGCATCAGGTGGGATGACATACGATTTTCCAACCAGATCATCTTCCCACTCCAGCATTTCAGGGAAACGAATTCCGGACAAAACCTGTACAGCAAAAATTTCCTGAACCGCATCTTCAAAGCGCAGAAAGGCAACGGTCTGACCGGTGTGAATATTCACCACCCAGATCCCGCAGATCCGTTCTTCCAGCCGGGCTGTCAGGGGAATGCCACTGAATGTGGCAGTTTCTCTGACCTGAGACAGGCCGATAAAGGCCAATGGGCCACAGAAATCTAGCCCTCTGGTGAATCCGGGGAGTTGGGCAACAGTCTTCAGTTGCCTGGTGTTCAGGTCAACCTGGGCCAGACTGCCATTGCCAGACTCCAACAGCCAGAGACCTTTCTGGTACCAGCGTGGTGAATGGGGCATCGACAGGCCACGCATGAGAATTTCACTGGTGTCAACGGCCATTAACATGCCGCCGCTGGCCTTGTTTGCCCGCCATCCACCAGGGGTGTCTGTGTCGCCCAGCATGGTTACATATTTCGGCTTCCCATTCCGCATCCCCAGACCGTTTAAATGGCAGCGATCCTCAAGGAACAGTGAGGATATGAATGGCGGACGCCATTGAGGAACAAAATTGTGCTCATCATCAAGGGTGCACAGACAGGAGAATTTGGTGTTGATCAACCACAGTTGGTGATCAGCTCCCCAGGCCATCTCGTGAATATCTATATTGCCGGTCACATGGTTGCGTCTGGGCAAAAAACAGGCGTCGTATCTGTCAGGCGATTCCAGCTTATTGGTCACGCTGGGCACATTGCGCAGAAAATGGACCTCTGTCGCCGTGCCCACCGCCAGATGAGGCAGGTCAATCGCCACACCCATCGGCTTTTTAAAAGGCACAAAATGGGTGTTGATCTTGCCCTGGTCAGCCCTGACCAGGATCAATTTATTTGCCTGATAGGTAGAGACAACCAGCGAGATCCCCAACTGTGCCAACAGGGAGGGGAAGTTTGTCGTGTGAACACTCCGCAGGGGTGTGTCCTTGGGCAGAGGAGATTCCGGTGCCCTAGAATTCATAACGAAGCTGAGCATTCAGGCTGTTTGCCTGGTAATCATCCCGGCCCGTGAAGTCGTAACTCATCCTGAAACTCATATTTGTCCCTGTCTCGTAGGTCAGTCCAAAAGCAAACTGCCATGTGTCCTGGGCCGGTTCCGCACCCAGTGTCGTAAAAGAGGTGGTCCCATCAGTAAATGAACTGGTGGTCTCGATTCGATCACCAGAAAAATCGTGATACAACATTGCCTCCATATCCGGAATCACAAGGCCCTTTCCTAAGGTAAACCGACGCTGCACCCTGACCCCACAGCCCACTTCAAAGCTGCTGTAATCCTGGCCGGCGACCTGAAGGGCAAGAGAGGTTGGGGTACTATTCCCCTGCTCTGTATACTCTGTGACATGAATCCGGCTGTAGTTCGCAGTCAACTGGGGCTGAACAAGCCAACGCTTCACACTCAACGGGCGGCTGACCTGGGCACTCAATCCTGCAACACTACTGTCATAGTCGGCGATGATCCTCTCTGCACCACCATAACGGACGGCCTGATTATCGCCTTTTGAATAGAAAAATC
>CALENA010000182.1 GCA_937910875.1 uncultured Desulfobulbaceae bacterium
GTCATCGAGAAGCTGGGCAAGCTCAAGGGACAGATGGAGGAGATGAAAAACGAGCGCGGCATGGCCCGGATGATCTTCAAGATTCCGACCCGGGGGCTGCTCGGCTACCGCTCTCAGTTTATGACTGATACCAAAGGGCTGGGCATGATGAACTATGTCTTTGCCGAGTATGGACCTCATGCCGGTGAGATCAAGAACCGGATCAACGGGGTCCTGATTGTGAAAGATCCGTGCACGGCCGTGGCCTTTGCCCTGTTTAATCTGCAGGAGCGTGGTAAACTGTTTATTCATCCGGGCGTGCCGCTCTACCCGGGTCAGATTGTCGGCGAGCACAGTCGGGCCGCAGACCTTGTGGTCAATCCGGGTAAGGGGAAGAAACTTACCAATATGCGGGCCTCGGGTACGGATGAGTCCGTGGTTCTGACCCCACCCGTCAATATGAGTCTTGAGGATTGTATCGCCTATATCAATGACGATGAGTTGGTGGAGGTCACGCCGCTGTCGATTCGTCTGCGCAAGAAAACAGGAGCTCGGCTCCGGGGGTAAGCCAGGCATGAAGGATCTGCTGATTATTATCGCAGCCGGCTTGTCCGGGATAGGAGGATTTGTATTCCTGTCGAAGAAATTTGGTAGCGACTGCATCCCTTGAATGCTGCTCTATGGCTCCGTAGGTACGGGGCTGGTGGTGTTCTGGCTGCTGCACCTGGCCTTTTAAAGGTGTCTGGGGCTGCTGGGGGAGGAGGTCAATCCCCGGGATCTGCCCTGGGAAACGGCCTTGGTCGGTCAATGAACAACTGTCTTCCTCAAGCCCTGTTATAAAAAACGCCCATGTGTCTCATTGAGACACATGGGCGTTTTTTTGTTCTGCCAGTCGGATTGTCGTCAGGCAAGTGGCCTGCCGGACGAAAAGTAGTCGGCCAGGATCTGGCCGTGGTCAAAGGCCAGTTCGGGGAGGTGGTCAGGGCCGAAGAGGCCTGCTTCGGCGGCGTCGTCGGCCGCCTGGAGCGTACCGCTTCCCTGGGCGATAAACACCGTGGACGCGGTATGGCCACGTGGGTCGCGGCCTGGATCGGAGTAGGTGTGGAACTGGCGCAGGTGGGTGAGATCGAGGCTGGTCTCTTCCCTGGCCTCACGAATGGCCGCCTGTTCAAACGACTCGCCGTAGTCGACGAATCCGCCGGGCAGGGCCCAGCCGTGGGGTGGGTTTTTCCGCTTGATCAGGACAATTCTGTCCTCAATTTCAATGATGATATCGACGGTGGGAGTCGGGTTGCGGTGGGCCGGGATTGTTTGGCCGCAAGAGGTACATTTCATGGCTGATCAGTATCCGGCAACTGGAGCAGGTTGTGGATCTCCTGCCAGCTTGTGACCGAGTGCAGCTGATGGCGACCCCGGTTCCAGGGCTGGTCAAAGACCAGGGGGACGATGTTTTGCTGCTGGAGGCTGCAGCAGGTCTCAGCCCGATCATCGACAAAGTAGCGTAACTTGTGTTCGTGGATGTAGCGGGCCTTGTCATCGTGATCACCCATGGCCACCAGTTGAATGCGGGAGCAGGTCGCGGATGAAAAGTGGTGTGTCAGCCAATCGGTCACCGGTCGTTCCTGGGAGCGGGCGGTGATGATGGTTACAGGCGCGGTCCGGCTCATCCTGCTGATCACCTCCACTGCCCCGCTCATGGGTTTAAGCTGTGTGCCGAGCGAGTCTTCCAGGATGGAATAAAATATCTTTTCCACCAGTTGGATGGGCATATCCAGACAGTCTTCCACCTGGAAGCTGGTGATGTCATTCAGGCTGTAAGAGCAGAAGTCGTATTCCTCACAGGCCAGGCGGATAAACGCCTCGGCCGTATCAGCGATTACTCCGTCAAGATCAAAACCGATCTGGTTGACTTCAATTTGCATAGCTTTCTTCAAGTTTCCTGATCTGGCGCACCAGTTCCTCGTTCAGGGGGGTGGGGACTCCCAGGCGCCGGCCCTGTTCGATGATGGCGCCGTTAATGGCCATGATCTCGGTGCGTCGTTTGCGGCGGACGTCCTGAAGCATAGATGAGACATTGGCCGCAGTTTTTGTACAGGCCAGAATGGTTGAACGGATCGGATCGGTGGGCAAGATGACACCGGCTGCCCGGGCCACTTCGGCACCCTCGGCCACGATCCGTTTCAGACGGCTGCGAGCTGCGCAGGAGGTCAGAAGCTGGCCATTGGTTCGATTGTAGAGGGCGGTGAGACCGTTGATTCCGGCGTTGATCAGGAGTTTGGCCCAGAGCCGGTTACGAATGTCATCCACCTGGGTGATGGTCAGGCCACCGGCCGTGAGCCGGGTGCAGAGGGCCTGCAAGAGGAGAGTCTGCGGTTTGCCGGCATCATGGAGAAAACCACTGAATGTCTGACCCCGGCCGCTGTGGCGGACCACGCCCGAAGCCAGCAGTGTTGCCCCTTCGGTGGTGGTGGTGAAGGCAGGTGGCGTGGGCAGGGCGATTTCCTCTTCGATATCCAGGTGGCTGATACCGTTCTGCATGAGGACGATCAGGGTGTTGGCGTTGAACAGGGCCCGGCAGAAGGTGAGGCTTTGAGAAAGGTCATGGGCCTTGACACAGACAATGAGGATGTCCACCGGCCCGATGGTCTCTGGCTCGGCTGAGACAGGGAGGCGAATTTGCTCTTCCTGCTCGCCTGCATGACAGACGATTCCCTGTCGGTCCAAGGCTTGAGCCCGCTCTGGTCGATGGTCAATGAGCAGGATCTGATCTGCTTCTTCATGTTGATCATGCCGGGCCAGAGCGGCGGCCAAGAGGCAACCCAGGGCCCCTGGCCCGGCAATAGCGATCCGCATTGTGCTGAAGCCTCAGCCTACTGAGTGATGATGACGGCCTCGTCCACCAGGACATCGTATTTGTAGCCGAAACCAAAATCCTGGTTGGCCCGGACGGTCCCTTCGATGGTGATGATTTCAGATTCACCCGGCGTGTCATTGGTGGTCACCACCAGATCATGGCTGTTCTGCAGGGGATCACCGCTGCCGTCCTGGATATGGATCCAGTTCTTGCCCATGATCATCGGGCTGAACTTGATCACCTTGCCCTGGATCCGGACCTTTTTCCCGTCCAGTTGATCTTTGTTAGCAAAGATATCACTGACAGTCTGACTGTTTTCGCCTTCGGCCCTGGGAACGGAAATGGAGGCAAAAGGAGTCATGGCAGCCAAACTGCCGCCGGACTCCATTTGTGCCTCATTCTGCTGCTGTCCGCCTTCTCCCTTGATTGCATCGGCAAAAGAGTCTGGGGTATTGGTGGCAAGAGGAGCGGCCGCGCTGGTGATTGCTATGTCTTTTGAAAGTGCGGCCTGCTCTTCATTGATTGCAGCTGGATTGATCAGGCCGGAAGAGAAGACAATGGACTCAAAAGTCCGGTCCAGGCTCTTGCTGGGGAAATTTTTCATGACCATGCCCTGGCGATAGCTCACCTGGTCTCCAACGGCCAGCTGGGTTTCGGGGATGGCCACCCAGGGTTGATCAGTGCCGGTATCCACCTGGAAGTAGGTGTAACCGGCAGCATTCATGGTCTCCAGGACCGTTCCTGAAATCACGGCCTGGGCCGGGGCTGCGACCACGGGTGCATCCTGCTGCTGGGCTGCGACCGCAGGGGCTGATTTCTCGTTGGTGGTGGCTTCGGCGGCTGGCTCCTGCTGGTTGCTGCAGGCCGTCAGGGTAAGGGCAAGGCAGAGTGCACTGCGAGTTAGAAACTTACTGTTCATGGCAGATGTCCTTTTGTTAGAGTGAGTCAAGGTATGGCGGTTTATATGAAAGTTCACC
>CALENA010000183.1 GCA_937910875.1 uncultured Desulfobulbaceae bacterium
GCGGCTATGAGTTGTCTGCGCGGAATGGCAGATGACCTGGAATTGATGGGCTGGCTCCAGGATCATATCTTCCCGATCGAGGCCCAACTCACCCCACAGATGGTCTACCAGTCAACCCAGCTGTCAATCGCCGAAATGATCCGCTCTGGGACCACCAGCTTCTGTGACATGTATCTGTTCAGCAAGGAGGTGGCTCGGGCTGCGGCGGAATCCGGCATGCGGGCATGGATCGGTGAAGTCCTCTACGATTTCCCGTCACCCTGTTATGGTGAGCTTGAAAACGGCTTTGCCTACACCCGGGAGTTGCTCGCAGAATATGACAACCATCCAACCATTTCGATCACCGTGGACCCACACTCAGTCTACACCTGCGCCCCGTCCTTACTGGAAAGGCTGAACATCATGGCCCAGGATCACCAGAGTCTCATCGTGATTCACCTCTCAGAAAACGCAGCCGAGGTCAATGGTTGCCAGGCACAATATGGCTGCAGCCCGGTGGAACATCTCGACCGTCTCGGTCTGCTCCATGACAGGACCCTGGCCGCCCATTGTGTCATCCTGAATGAAGATGAAATCGACCTGCTGGCCAAACGCGACGTGAAGGTCAGCCATTGCCCGGAATCAAACATGAAACTGGCCTCGGGCGTGGCCCCCATCCCCCAGATGCTGGCCGCCGGAATCACGGTGGGCCTTGGCAGCGATGGGGCCGCCAGTAACAATAATGTTGATCTTTTTGGCGAGATGAATTCAGCCGCCAAACTGCACAAGGTCACAACCCTGGACCCGACGGTCATGGACTCCTCCACCACCCTCCATGCCGCCACCCAGGGAGGGGCCGATTGCCTGCTGGCCGGTGGAAGTGTCGGAAGTTTGACACCAGGGAAAAAGGCAGATCTGATCATTCTCGATCTGAACCAACCCCACCTCACTCCCCTGTATCATCTTCCCTCACACCTGGTCTATGCCGCCCGAGGCACCGACGTCATCCACTCGATGATCAATGGACGTTTTGTGATGCAGCAACGCCAACTTTTGACCCTGGACGAGAAAGCGATTCTGGCCCAGGCCCAGGCCCTTGGCAAAACGATTCTGGCCTGCAGGAAATCTTGACACACCCGGCTTCTCAATCAGAGTGGCCAATCTTCCCTCCATCAACAAACTCTTACCTTGTCTTTTTATACGAGACTTGATATGCAAGGATATACACTTGCTGTTTGCCTCATCTGGCTAAATAATGTATTTCTTCTCAACAGATAGACGCCAGGGACTTGTTATTTGAGCAGACAATTGACCGGCCTCTTTCCCACTGGTCAACAACCGTAACTCTTCGGCAAGATTAGTTGACAAAAGAAGATAGGTAGATGCCCCCCCCAAATTTAACCTGACTCACCAAATCCGACAGACTCAAACCCCACATAATATCTCGATTGTTAATTGCATGTTTAATCGGCAGCACAAAGCACATATCACAGACAACCTGCACTCATTATTTCTCATGATGTATGAGCCGTCATACCTGAGGCCATAAACCACCTCAAAGGCCGAACCAAGAACGAATGATCACCGAATCAATGCCGACACAACAGTCACACACCAACCAACAGACGCCTAAC
>CALENA010000184.1 GCA_937910875.1 uncultured Desulfobulbaceae bacterium
ATGTCATCAGAGTCCAGCTTGGTCTCCTTGGCCTTCCAGACCTCACGGCCCAGGTTACAGATGATGGGCACCTGCAGTTTATCATCCTGCTGGGTCAAAGCCGCCATACGAATCCGCTCCATGACCGAGTAGGTGTACTCAATTCCGTATCCCAGGGCACCGATGGAGGGGTCCATCAGGACGGAGTCAAGGGACACGCCCAGGTTCTGGAGGAGGATGTTGAGCTGCTTGGCCAGGTTGACATCAATGGGTGAGGCCGCAACGATGGGGTGCTGGAAAGCCATGGCCGTGGCCCCGATGGCGCGGTAGTTGGCATCTTCAAGGGGGGCCAGACAGACCTTTTTACTGCCGATCACAGAGGTCAACTCACGCAGGGTCTCGGTATCCTTGTCTGAATTACCACAACCCCAGACAATAATCGGCACTTCCACGGCCTCGATAATCGATAAAGCCGTCTTGGCCGCCTCAGAGGCGCTGCGATTCATGCCATTGGGGTCGGTGGACGCAAGAGAGATGGCAATGGACTGGGCGCCAAACTCATTGATGCATTTCCGGGCCCAGGCAATGGGATCACCGGCCACATCGTCAAAATGCTGCATCAGGGTCTGGGGCCATTCCTCGGGCCGGGTATCGGCAACCTCCATGGCGATCATGGCCTTGTGCGGCTGGGCCCCCTCAAAGAGATGAAAGGGCATGGACGCGGCGCCACCCACGGTGATGGTCTTGTCATCGTTCCCCAGCACGGTCTCACGAATCACACCGGTGTACTTCTCAGCATAAAGCTTGGGATCGATATTGGCAGAACGCTCGCTGAGCGAACTTTTTTCCAGAGCCAGGGCCGGAACACCAAGATCAGCCACCGGAGCCACAGCACTCTTGGCCGCTTCAGCAGCCTTGGCCTCAGCTGCAGCCTTGGCGTCGGTATCTGCCTTGGCCTTGGCATCCGCCTTTGCTTTTGCTTCAGCCTTGGCGCTGGCCTCAGCCTGCGCAGCCGCCTTGGCATCGGCCTCTGCCTTGATCTTTGCCTCGGCATCGCTCTTGGCCTTGGCCGCTGCATCGGCCTTTGCCTTGGCATCCGCGTCTGCCTTGGCCTTGGCCTCAGCTTCACTCTTGGCCGCATCCACAACAGGTGCGGCTGGCGTTGCCGGGGCGGCCGGGGCAACTGCTGCGGCCGGGGTAACAGGGGCAGGAGCGGCAGGTGCAGGCTGTGCAGTCACATGGGGGTCACGGTTCAAGATCGACTGGGCGCTGGCAAAGCCGACAATCGCCTCGAACTGCTCGTCAGATAAGCCGTAGGCCTTTTTCAAGGCGGCCAGACCTATATTCATGGCCTCCAGGGCCATGACACGCTCTTTTTCATTCATTGCATGCTCTCCTGCTTCATCTCTCGCGCCTGCCGGCACATCAATTGTTTCAGTCAGTTGTCTTGCACTTGCGGCCTGAGCCGTCAAACGTTCGGCCTCGGCCTGAGCCGTGGCAATAATGGCCGCAGCCTCTTCTCTTGCCTTGGCCAGAACAGAATCTGTATCGACGGAGCGGACCTGAATCTCTTCACGAACCTCACCCGCGGGTTTCACCGCAGCCGGCGCGGCCTCTTCAGCCATGATCGAGGGCCTGGGCAGCAATTTGGCCCGGCTCAGGATCTCGGGGACGGCACTCTCCCACTCGATGGCCATGACATGAACACCGGCGACGCCCTTGATTTCCTTGACCTGGTTGATAATATCAACGCAGATATTGATTCCCTCTTCTTGCTTGTCTTTTGCTCCCTGCATGCGCTTGATGACCTCATCGGTCACATCCATGCCCGGGACAAATTTCTTCATATAACGTGCCATCCCCAGCGATTTGGGGGGAGTGACACCGGCCAGAATATAGACCTTCTCGTCAAGACCAAGGTCACGGACCATTGCCATGAAGCGGGTAAACTTTTCTACATTGTAGATAATCTGGGTCTGAATAAAATCGGCCCCGGCCGCCACCTTCTTGCCCAGACGCACGGCCCGGTACTCAAAGGGATAGGCAAAAGGGTTGGCGGCAGCCCCGAGGAAAAGCCTGGGCTCGGCCTCCTTGATGGCCTCACCGCACTGAAAGACCTTCTCGTCACGCATCCCGCGGACCATACCCAGCATCTGGATGGAATCCATGTCAAAAACGCCTTTGGAGCCGGCATGGTTGCCGAACTTCTGATGGTCACCGGTGAGGCAAAGCAGATTTTTCAAGCCCAGGGCCGAGGCGCCCAGGATATCTGACTGCATGCCGATCCGGTTCCGGTCACGGCAGGTCATCTGGATAACCGGCTCCACCCCTTCAGACTGAGTGATCAGACCGGCGGCAATGGACGACATGCGGACGATGGCGGTCTGACAGTCAGTGATATTGACCGCATCAACATTGCCCTTTAACAGCCGGGCCTTTTCCCGCACGACTTCAGGATTGCCGCTCTTGGGCGGGCCCAGCTCACCGGTGACGGCAAATGTCCCACTCTTAAGAATCTTTTCAAGATTACTGCCCGATTTCATCGGCTTGTTCCCTCCTGCCCTCTCTCAAATCTAAACCCTGAATGGCTGCGCACCTGGGTCGATAATCCATTTGTTCCGAAATTTACTCAGAAAGAATGCTTATTTCTGGCCGCATCCCACTCCGGGAATCCCCTGACCGCTCTGCATATCACGACGCATCTCCATATCAAAGAGAACGCGATCCTGTTTCTTGTTGATCCCAAGCGCCTCACGCTTTCCATCAATGGCAGCGATCATCTTGCGGGCCAGTTTGATAGGATCTTCTTCCACATCCCAACAGGCGCCAAACTGCTCCTTGATGCCCCCAAGGAGATACTTATTAAATGCCTTGGCTCCTGCGATGGGCAGATTCTGAAAGACGACATGGGCACCGGATGCCACAAAGTACTGTCCAATGGCCACGGCCTTCTCACTCATCCACAAAGGCGCGGTACCACAGGCCGGAAGTTCGGAGATATCTTCACCCAGACCGCCCTCCTTGACCATCTCGGTCAGGGCAATGAGCAGACGGCTGTTATCAACACAGGAACCCACATGGAGGACCGGCGGCATGCCCACAGTCGCACAGACCTCGGCCAGACCGGCACCGCAGTACTCGGCCGCAGCCTCAGGCCGCATCAGTCCAGCCCGGCCCAGGGCCTGAGCCGCACATCCCGTGGCCAGAATCAGGACGTTGTTCTTCAAAAGCTCTTTGGCAATCTGAAAATGGACATCATCGGCATACTTGTAATGCTCACACCCGACAATGGCGGCAACACCCTTGATCCTGCCGTTGATGATATTGTCGTTGAGCGGCCGGTAACTCTGGCGGAAACGACCACCCAGCATATAGTTAATGGTCTCGTGGCTGAAGCCGACAACGATATCAAATTTCTTGTCCGTGGGAATATAGCAGTCACCACGTTTCTTGAAATTCAAAATTGCCCGCTCAAGGATCTTCTTGGCTGAGGCATAGGCCTCGGATTCCTCAAACTGGATATGGATGGCATCAGGCATCTTGGCCCGGTAATTGGTGGTGATGATTTCAGTATGTTTCTCCTTAACCACCTGGGCCACGGACTGCATGACACACTGGACATCAACGACCATGGCCTCAACCGCGCCGGTGGCCAGGACCATCTCCTGCTGAATAAAACTGCCGGCAACCGGAATACCACGACGCATCAGGATCTCATTACCGGTACAACAGACACCGGCCAGATTAATGCCCTTGGCACCAACCTTCTTGACCAGGGCCAGGAGTTCCTCGTCCTCGGCAGCCAGACAGAGAGACTCGGCCAGAAGCGGTTCGTGCCCATGAACCGTGACATTGACATGGTCGGCCTTCAAAACGCCCAGATCAATGATCGCCCGCCGGGGCACCGGGGTCCCGAACATGATATCGGTCAGCTCGGTGGAGAGCATGGATGCGCCCCAACCGTCGGCCAGGGCACAACGGGAGGCCTGAAGCATCAGATTCCGATAATCCTGATCAACACCCATATGAGTACGATGCATCATCTCGACCACTTCACGGTCAATGCCACGCGGCTCAACGCCCTGCTTCTTCCAGACCTTCTGCTGTTTCTTGGGAGCCCGCTTGAGCATGGTCAGGACGCCATCCTGCTGTCCAAACTCAGCCAGGGCCTTCTCACCCAACTCAAGGGCGATCTCGTTTTTGTCCCGTCCCTCGATCTCGATCCCGAAGATGGTGGCCATCTTGTGCAGCTTGGCCACATCCTTGATCTCGTGCGGGGTCTCGCCCTTGGCCGTGGCAATAAAGCCACGCACCATCTCCCGGGCGTGATCGGTATGGGCTGCGGTTCCTGCTGCAACCATCCGGGCAAAGTGACGGGCCGCTACGGTATCGGCAGTGGCGCCGCAGATACCAACCATGGACTCAACTCCATCAATGATCTGACAGGGACCCATGTTACAGTGACGACAGCAGGTCCCGCCGGAGCCGAAGAGACAGGCTGACATGCCACGGTCCTCGATCCGATCATAGGCAGTCCGCACCTGTTTGGCCAAGTCTTGATTCAACAGGTCTCTTGTGGAAGGAGCAGTAATCTCGTTCCTCTTCACACGACCGGTTCTGTCCGCACTCATAGTCTATCCTCCAGAATGGTATAAAACTTCAACAGGGGCTAAGCCTGTCTTAGATCAGCTTGGCGGCCATCTTGGCGGCCTGGACGGTATTTTTCATCAGCATGGTAATGGTCATGGGGCCGACTCCACCGGGGACCGGGGTAATACAGGAGGCCTTTTCCTTGACCGTCTCAAAATCAACATCACCGGCAAGAATGGCCTTGCCTGACGCACTCATACCAATCCGGTTCACACCCACATCAATGACGGCAACCCCTTCCTTGACCATATCGGCGGTAATCATCTTGGGTACCCCGACTGCGGCAATCAGGATATCGGCCCGCCGGCAATGGGCGGCCATATCCTTGGTCCGGGTATGACAGAGGGTGACCGTGGCATTCCCGGCCGGACGCTTCTGCAGCATCAGGTTGGCGATGGGCTTGCCGACGATATTACTGCGGCCGACCACCACCACCTCGGCCCCACTGGTCTCAACACCGCTGCGGGTCAGAAGCTCAAGGATACCATGGGGGGTGCAGGGCAGAAAACACTGCTCGCCCAGGACCATCTTGCCGACATTGACGGGGTGAAAGCCATCCACGTCCTTATCCGGATCAATGGCGTAGAGGACATTGGCCTCATTGATATGCTTGGGCAGAGGCAGCTGAACCAGGATGCCGTTGATCTTGGGATCGTTGTTGTATTTATTGACCAGGGCCAGCAGATCGGCCTCCGAGGTCCCGACGTCCAGAGTCACCTGCTCGGAGTGGATACCAAGGGCGTGAGCACTCTTGTTCTTAGCCGCGACATAGGACTGAGAAGCAGGGTCTTCACCCACCAGAATTGTGACCAGGCCCGGTACAATCCCATGTTTTGCGGTCAATTCCGCCACTTCAACCTTCAACTCCTCCCGGATCGCCTTGGCGACTTCGGTTCCACTTATGATTTTTGCAGCCATGCTTTATCATCCCCTTGGTAGAAACTCTTTCTGATCAGCCATACTTTCTTAAGTATAACACCTCTAAATTACTCAAGAAACAGTGGCACGGACTTTTACCTGTATATACTCGTAAGACTCCAGAAATTACCTTGTTTTTCAATTTTATTCAAGTTTGTATTCAATTTTTTTTAAATCTATTATCAGTTTTTTTGCAAGCGGCCATTTTCCCCGGACCAGAGCCACGGCACAAGCAATCTAACTGACCGGAATCAGACAATGAATCACGGGGACACAACAAATCCCCCGTAATTTAAAAACTCACGAGGGATTTGAAAGTCACCCAAGGTCACCCACAGGCGCCTTCAACCGATACGATCTCCGACCGACTTACATGGCAACCAGAGGCAGATAATCGGGCTCCCAGCGCATCCGCTTGATCAACTCACGCAGGCGCATCTCATCATTCTCATGCTGAAACGAGGAAAAGGGGCAGGGACGACTGACCCCGGCCTTGACAGCGGCCACGGCCACGGCCAGGGCAACCTTCTCGCTCACCTCGCGCAGGGATCTGACCTGGGGCTCCAGACAGCCCTCCTCCATCTCGGCCTTGGTCACAAAGTCGGAGACGGCATGGGCGGCCGCTGTGAAAAACTCCGGCCGAACCTCGCGCGCCCCGGAGGCCAGAACGCCCAGGCCAACCCCTGGAAAGACAAAGACATTATTACACTGACCCACTCGATGGGACACCCCGTCATGCACAACCGACGGAAAGGGACTCCCGGTCGCGACCAGGGCCCGGCCATTGGTCCAGCGATAGATATCCTCCGGCAAGGCCTCGGCCATCACTGTCGGATTCGACAGGGGCAGGACCACCGGCCGCTCCGTATTGGCAGCCGCGGCCTCAACCACTGTCTGGTCAAAGCAGCCACCCTGGCCTGATGTCCCGATCAGCACGGTCACGCCCGCGTTGCGGACTGCACCCAACAGATTGTTGTTTGCCTCATCCTGCAGCCAGGCAAAACGGGCCTTGTCCTTGGCAAACTTGATCTTGTAAGGCTCAAGGTCCCGATCAGTGGTGACCACCCCGCGGGAATCCACCGTAAAGATCCGATCGGCAGCCTCCTGTTTGCTCAGCCCCTGCTCGACCAGGGCCACCTTGATCTGTTCAGCCACTCCCACGCCTCCGGCCCCGGCACCATGGATCAGATAGACCTGATCGGCCAGCTTCTCCTGCTTGATCTTCATGGCCGTCAGAATAGCGGCCAAAGTCACCGCCCCGGTTCCCTGGATATCATCGTTAAACGAGATCAGATCATGGAGATAGGTGTCACGGATGGCAAAGGCGTTCTGCTTGGAAAAGTCCTCCCACTGGCAGAGGGCATTGGGAAAGACATTACGAAAGGCCCGGGCAAAGCGACGGATAAATTCCATATACTCATCCCCCCGCAGACGGCGATGACGCCAGCCCAGATACTCACTGTCGGAAAGCAGGGCCTCGTTATCCGTCCCCACGTCAAGAGAGATGGGCAGGCAATTCCAGGGGGCAATCCCCGCGCCCTGGGTATAGAGCATCAGCTTGCCAAGACAGATGGCGATCCCGCCCGCGCCCTGATCACCAATCCCCAGAATACCCTGGTTATCCGTGACCACCGCCACCCGGATATCCCGGTGGTGCTGGCGACGAAGGATATCCTCGGCCTGATCAATATTTCCGGGATAGAAATGAAGGCCGTTGGCCTGACGGAACATGGATGAGTACTGCTGCACGGCCAGACCCACGGTCGGGGTATAGATAATCCCCATCAGCCGTTCAATATCCTTCTTGATCACGGCATGGGCCAAGGTCACGTTGCGATCAAAGAGCGAGCGGAGATAAATGAATTTCTCGATATCACTCTCTTTAGACTGAACCTTGAGCAGAGAATTTTCCACCTGATTATCCAGGCTCCGCACCGCCGGCGGCAGAAGGCCATCCAGGCCAAGGCGGGACCGCTCAGCCTCGGTGAAGGCAGTTCCCTTATTCACAAAACCAATGGAATGGACCTCAGTACCGCTGGCATAGACCATGATCTCACGGGTGTTACCAAACTCATCATACTTGAATCCATACTGGTTCTCTGACATAATCATCTCCCGGGACCACTTCGGTCCGTTGATAAATTGACAAGTAGAAGGCGATGCACCATAATAGTCGCCCATGGAACAGTGGCAACAACTACTCAGGGATTCGCTCACAGAGCCGGCACAGCTGCCAGCTCATCTCTGTGGGGATTGTACCTCATTGCAGACCGTAACTGCAACCTTTCCCCTGCGCATCAACCCCTATTATCTGCAACTCATCGAGCAGCCAGGCGATCCCATCTGGCGTCAGGCCGTGCCCGATCTCCGCGAACTCAGCGACCCGGTCTGCATCAGCGATCCCCTGGGCGAAGAAGATCTTTCGCCCGTCCCCAATCTGGTGCATAAATACCCGGACCGGGTCCTGCTCCTGGTCACCAATCAATGCGCCATGTACTGCCGCTTCTGCACCCGCAAGCGCAAGGTGGGCACCTCGAAAATGGCCATTGCCCCGGCCGACCTGGACGAGGCAATCCGCTATCTGCGCCAGACCCCTCTGGTCCGCGAAGTCCTGATCTCAGGCGGCGACCCCTTGCTCCTTTCTGATGAACGGCTGGATAAACTGCTCAGCCGACTGCGGTCCATCCCGACCATCGAGGTGATCCGGATCGGGACCCGAGTCCCCTGCACCCTGCCCCAGCGGGTGACACCAAGACTTGCCGCCCTGCTCGGAAAACACCATCCGCTCTACATCAACACCCATTTCAACCACCCGCGCGAGCTGACGCCGGAAGCGGCCCGGGCCTGTGGCCTGCTGGCCAATAACGGTATCCCCCTGGGCTGCCAGACCGTCCTGCTCAAGGGGGTCAATGACGATGCCGCAACCCTGCGCCAGCTGTTTCTGGGCCTGCTCAAAATCCGGGTCCGGCCCTATTATCTCTTTCAGGGCGATCTGACCTGCGGAACCAACCATTTTCGAACCCCGACCAGCCAGGGAATCGCAATCATGCGCCAGCTGATCGGCCATATCTCGGGCATGGCCGTGCCCACCTTTGCCCTGGACAGCCCGGGCGGCAAGGGCAAAATCCCTCTCACCCCAAATTACATCCTCGACCAGGGAACCGATCTCAGCTTTCGCAACTACCTGGGCGAGACCTGCATCTACCCGGAGTCGGGTGATCCCATCTGAGCCCCTTCTCCTTTAGCCCTTACAGGAGTCTATAAGGACATCTCCTTCCATATGACCCTATCACACCACCCCTCATCCGCTCCCTCAACA
>CALENA010000185.1 GCA_937910875.1 uncultured Desulfobulbaceae bacterium
ACTAGATAATAGATTTCAACGAACTGATAAACAACCAATAACAACAAATTTACCGTTATTACCTCTTTACTGAGCAAGAATTACAATCAACAGTGAGGGCATCTGCCACTGTGGCTGATGCCCTCAGCCGACCTGTCCGTTTTGCCAAAGTCTTTAGTACCGGGCAAGTCAATGCTGCACAGCAACTGCAGTTGATCAAACTGACAATCAAGGCATCATAATTCGACTCTGACCATCCGTCAATCAAGGACCATGGATATCCACCAACAGCGTATCGTGATCACCGGCGTCGGCCTTGCCGCACCCGGGTCTGACAATCTCACAGATTTCAGGGCAAAACTCCTGGCTGGAACCAGTGATATCAGGACCATTGAACTGCGTTATTTCGGCTCGGCCCCGGCCGGGATCTGCGATTTTCCTGAAACCAGGTATCGCAAAAAGAAAGAAAACAAACGCGGCACTCGGGCAGGCTGTCTCGGGGTCTACTGCGCCCATGAGGCGCTGGCCTCGGCCGGCCTGGCCCGCGATACGTATGACCCGGCCAGGATCGGAGTCTACATCGGATTGACTGAACACGGCACCGTTGAAACTGAAAACGAAGTCTACAACATCAGTCAGTTCGGCTACAATGTCGATTACTGGACCCATCATCACAACCCACGCACCGTTCTGAATAATCCGGCCGGTGAAATCACCATGAGTCTTGGAATTACCGGGCCTCATTACTCCATTGGTGCTGCCTGTGCGGCAGGCAACGCTTCACTGATCCAGGGGGTCCAGATGCTCCGCCTGAACGAGGTGGACATGGCCCTGGCCGGTGGCATATCAGAATCTACTGGCTCCTTTGGCATTTTCGCAAGCTTCAAGGCCCAGGGAGCTCTGGGAGAGGCAGATGACCCGCGCCAGGCCTGCCGTCCCTTTGACCTGAGCCGCAACGGTATAGTTGTTTCAGAGGGTGCCTGTGTCTATGTCCTGGAGCGACTGGAGACCGCTCTGGATCGAGGTGCAAAAATCTACGGTGAGATTGTTGGTTATGCCATCAACTCAGACGCCCGTGACTTTGTCCTGCCCTATGCCACGCGTCAGGCCCAGTGCATGCAACTGGCCTTGGATCGTGCCGGTCTGAGCCCCGAGGATGTCGATCTTATCAATACCCATGCCACCGGTACCCGGCAGGGGGATATTGAGGAGTGCAAGGCCATTGCAGAGGTCTTCGGCAATGCGTCCCCGCACATCAACAATACAAAATCGATCATCGGTCACGCCATGGGTGCCGCCGGGGTCCTGGAACTGGCAGGAAATCTGCCGGCCTTTGACGACCACCTGGTCCACCCAACCATTAATGTCACTGAGCTTGATCCGGAATGTGCCCTGCCCAATCTGGTCCTCAACGCACCTGCCCATCGTGAGCGAATGTCTGTCATTCTTAACAACTCGTTTGGCATGGTCGGAATCAACTCGGTGGTCATTGTAAAACGCTATGAGCCCTGATTGCTGCCGCATCAAACAGGATTGATCTGAATCAACCTGCTCTCTCATGCGAGGCCCTCACCTTTTTTTCTGCCCTGAACTGCGAAAAATATGAAATTAAAATCCATTCTGTGTTATAGATAAAGGTTTTCCTTATGCACGGAATGAATTGAATGAATGTCAAACATGATCATCAACAACCCTTTCGACTGAACGCTGTTCAGGCAAAGGGCCTCTGGAGCAGCACATGACACGCGACCAAATTAAGGACCTTATCCTTGATATCATTGCAGATATAGACGACGAAGCCGATTTCGACACCCTGAAAAGTGATCAGCCCCTGCGCGACCAACTCGATCTTGACTCCATGGATTTTCTCGATATCGTCATGGAACTGCGCAAACGGCATCAGTTACAGATCCCGGAAGAAGACTACCCTGAGCTGGCCTCACTGGACAGTTGCGTCAACTATCTGGAGCCTCTGCTGAAAGACGCCTGAGCGGTGGCGGTCTCCCTGGTTGTCATCGGCGGCGGTCTTTCCGGGCTCGCCGCCGCAATCCGTTTTGCCCGTTTCAACCCCAATGTCCTGATCCTGGAACAGCATTCCCGGAGTGGCGGCCTCAACTCATATTATTTCCGAAATAACCGTCTCTTTGAGACCGGCCTGCACGCGATCACCAACTTTGCTCCTCCCACAGACAAACGCGCCCCCCTCAACCGTCTCCTGCGCCAGCTCAAGCTCAAGCGTGACCAGTTTGACTTCCATGAACAGCTGCAGAGTGAGATCATCTTCACCGACACGGCCTCTCTTTGCTTTTCCAATCAGTTTGAACTCCTGAAAAGCGAGATTGAATCTGCGTTCCCCTCGGCCAGGACTGGCTTTGAGCAACTGCTCGTTCTGATCAACGGGTATGACCCCTTTATTCCCCGCTCCTTTGTTTCAGCTCGTCAGGTCCTCATTGAGCACCTAGACGACCAGCTTCTGGTGGACATGCTTCTCTGCCCTCTCATGTTTTACGGATCAAGCGTGGCCAATGACATGGATCTGGGTCAATTTGTGATCATGTTTCGAGCCATCTTTCAGGAGGGGATGTTCAGGCCCGGCGGCAGCATCAAGGATCTGCTTGATCTACTCCTGGCCACTTACCGCGAATATGGAGGCACCATTCGCCTCAAAACCCCTGTCACCCGGATTTTGCGGCAAGGCAAGAAGGCCATCGGTGTAGAGCTTGGTTCCGGGGAAATCATTCCCTGCGATTTTGTCCTCTCGACCATTGGTTATGATGAAACCCTGGCCCTGTACGACACTCCTTCTCCTGTCCACAAAGAGCAACAGGGGCGCATGGGTTTTATGGAGTCGATCTTTGAACTGCCGGTCAATTCATTGCCGGCAGGGAGTCACAACCGGACCATCATCTTCTATAATCAGGGCGAGCATTTTTTATATCAGCCACCGGTTGATTCCGTGGACTTCAGAAGCGGTGTGATCTGCTTTCCCTCCCATTTTCAGGGACTGACTGAACCTCAAACTGCGGAGATTCGTACGACTCACCTGGCCTCATACGACCAGTGGCGCGTTTTGGCCCAGGACCGTGAAGCCTATCTCAAGGCCAAGACCGCGGCCCGAGACGCCTCACGGGTTACTGCCGAGCAGATCATTGGTGGCTTCAGCCACTCTCTGCTGTTTGAAGACACCTTTACTCCCCTGACGGTCGAGCGTTTTACCGCCAAAAAAGAGGGGGCGATCTACGGCCGACCTGACAAGATCAAGGACGGGGTCATGGGCTATGAAAACCTGTTTCTGGCCGGAACCGACCAGGGATTCCTCGGGATTATCGGTTCCATGCTCAGTGGCGTTTCCATGGTCAATCAACACATCCTGCCCAAAACCTGACAAGGATAAGGTAAACCTGCCGGTTATGCCCCGAGCCCTCCAAACTTCTCTTGAAGATCGCGCCGAACGTGGTAAAATGTAGAATTTGAGTAAACTGATATTCATGAGACATCTATCCTGAAAATCCTCACCAGTTTGTATTCATACAATCAGGACCCAAAAGCTGCCCCGGTACACCCGACCCATATAATTTCTCACATGCCTGTATCACTCAACAACGCTGCCGACCAGTACGATGCCATTGTCATTGGATCGGGCCTGGGCGGCCTGA
Organism: uncultured Desulfobulbaceae bacterium; assembly: GCA_937910875.1. GTDB lineage: Bacteria > Desulfobacterota > Desulfobulbia > Desulfobulbales > Desulfocapsaceae > Desulfatifera. Next base: position 3,636 of record CALENA010000185.1, read on the forward strand.
CCACTGCCAACCGCCTGGCCTGGTGCGGCCACAAGGTCCTCCTTCTGGAATTCCACCATCAGCTGGGCGGCCTGGCCACCTGGTTCAAGCGTCGCGGTCACATCTTTGACATCTCCCTGCACGGATTTCCCTACGGCATGGTCAAGACCTGCAAGAAATACTGGAACCAGGAGATCATGAATTCAATTGTCCAACTCAAGGACATTGTCTTTGACAATCCCCAGTTCTCTCTGACCACCTCCTTTGACCGTGAGGATTTTACCTCTATTCTCAGAGAAAAATTTGAAGTGCCCCAGGAGGTCATTGACCGCTTTTTTTCAACGGTTGCCGGTATGAACTTCTATGATGATCAAACCATGACCACCAGGGAATTGTTCGAGGAGTTTTTTCCTGGCCGCAGTGACATCCACCGCCTGCTCATGGAGCCGATCACCTATGCCAACGGCTCGACCCTTGACGATCCGGCCATCACCTACGGCATTGTCTTCTCCAACTTCATGAACCGCGGGGTTTTCACCTTTGAAGGCGGCACCGATACATTGATTTCCATGATGGTGGCTGAGCTTGAAAAAAACGGGGTAACCATCTGTACGCGGGCCAAGGTCGATCGCATTGTGATTGAGGATGGCCGGGTCTGCGGCGTTGAGGTCAACGGACGGACCATCAGCGCCCCGTCCGTAATTTCTAACAGTGGCATCACCAATACCATTTTCAATCTTGCCGGGCGCCAGTCCTTTTCTGATGAGTTCATGGCTCGTGCTGAGGCCATTCGGGTCAACAATTCCAGCTGCCAGGTCTATATCGGCATTAGAGAAGGTGCGGCCATTGAGTACAAGGGCGACCTGCTTTTCACTTCCACTGCCCCGGAGTTCAGCAGTGAAGAACTGCTCGATTCCCACACCTGCTCCAAGACCTTTTCCGTCTACTACCCGAAGACCCGGCCAGGTCATGACCGCTATACCATCGTTGCCTCCATGAACAGCCGCTACGAAGACTGGACAGGCCTGGAGCGATCTGATTATGAGCAGAAGAAAGAGGAGTTGATCGAACGGACCCTGGTAGATCTGGAACGCTACTTTCCAGGAGTCCGTGACAAGATTGACTGGCTGGAGGCCGCCACCCCTGTCACCTTCAACCGCTACACCCTCCATACGCGTGGAACTTCCTTTGGCACCAAGTTTGAAGGACTCGATGTGTCCCGTTCCATCTTTAAGGAGGTCCCTGGCCTCTTTCATGTGGGCTCGGTCGGAATCATCATGTCTGGCTGGCTCGGGGCTATCAACTACGGTGTTATTGTGGCCAATGACGTGGACGCCTATCTGCGCAGCCGGGAAATTCACTGAGATGAACGGTTCATTCAACGGACAGAAGGTGGTGATCAGCGGAGCCAGTCGCGGCATCGGCCGAGCCATTGCCCGATCCTTTCTGAAGCAGGGGGCCACGGTCATTGGGGTTTACGCCGGAAATGAAGTGGCCGCCGAAAAGATGCGCCTTGAATGTCAGGATGTGGGGGATCGGCTGCGCCTGAGCCGCTGCGACATCAGTGATCCGGCCCAGGTGGCAGAACTGTTCCAGGCCATTGAAGAGGAATTTTCTTCCATTGATGTCCTCGTCAACAATGCCGGAATCCGTCGCGATAAACTTATGGCCCTGATGGATATTGAAGATTGGCAGCAAGTGATTAATGTCAACCTCACCGGCACTTTCCTCATGGCCAAGCACGCGGTCCTGTTGATGCTCAAACAGAAGTATGGCCGGATTATCAATATTACCTCACCCGCTGCCAGTCTGGGCTTTCAGGGCCAGACCAACTACTCCGCCTCAAAGGCCGGCCAGATGGGGCTGACCAGGAGCCTGGCTAAGGAAACAGCACGAAAAAAGATTACGGTCAACTGCGTGGCACCGGGTTTCATCGACACGGATTTCCTTGATGGTCTGGATGAAAACCAGGTGGTCGAGTACAAAAAAATGGTGCCCATGCGGCGCTTTGGTCGAGCCGAGGAAGTTGCTGCGGCTGTCTTGTTCCTGGCTTCAGCTGATGCCGCGTATATCACCGGTTCCCTGCTGAACGTCAACGGAGGTCTTTAATCTATGCTCAGCCTGTCTACTATTACTTCTCTGATTCCGCACCGGCCCCCTTTTCTCTGGGTTGACAAGGTCCTTGAATACAGTTGCGGCTCCATGATTGCCGAAAAGGTAATCCCCAAGGATCTAGATATATTCAAGGGTCATTATCCCGAGAATCCCATTCTTCCCGGGGTGATCCTCTGTGAAGCCATTTTCCAGACCGGGGCCCTGCTCATTGCCAAAATGCTCGAAGAAGATAACGCGCAGCTGGCCAGCGCCGGCAAGACGGTCAAAACCGGTGTACCGGTCCTGACCAGAATTGGTGGGGCACGATTCAAACGCACCGTGAGCCCGGGCGACATAATCCAGATGCACGTCAAACTCAAGGAACGAGTGGCCGGGGCCTGGTTCATGAAGGGGACCCTTAAGGTCAAAGAAAAGATGGCCGTACAGGTCGAGTTCTCCTGTGCCATGACCGCGGCGCCTCTGGCATGAATCTGGGGCATGAACCGCTTTTCACCTGCATCTTCTGCGGCCTGAAACAGGCCACACTGCGTGGTCGCTGACAGAATGCTCACATTGTCTGCAGGGCCTGCGGCATGGAAGCACCAGTGACCGACTATGAAGACCAGCTGGAAGAACACCAGGACAATCTCTGTCGCCTTACATCTCAATGAAGTTGGCCCACCATTGCAAAATTTTACTTTAATTCTTTGACGCTCTCTGGATGACGCCCGCAAGACACTGTGCTGGTCTCAACAGAGCACGACCTGTCGCGGTTCGTTGATATTTCACCACTTAATCTTTATATCGGATAACTCATCGTGCAACTTTCCATTTCTGACATGATCCTCCATGCCGGACCAGTCGGCCAACTGGTTATGCTGATTCTGCTGGCCTTTTCTCTGATCTCCTGGTCGATTGTCATCATGAAATTCAGACTGTTCAAGAAATGTGGCGTTGACAGCCATGATTTTCTTGATGCCTTCTGGTCTTCCAACAATCTCAACGATGCCTATCAGGCTGCAGGGGACTATCAATACAGCCCTGAGGCCGCCGTGTTTATCAGTGGCTTTGATGAACTGCAGAAGATCAATACCCAGAGCAGTGAGTCCGGGCGGGAAGATCGCGGGGATACTCTGGAGACGCAGCTGGCGACCATGGATATTCTCAAACGCACCATCCGCAAGGCGGAATCCCAGGAGATCACTGAACTGGGCCGTTCCCTCTCCTTTCTGGCCACCACCGGCAGTGCGGCCCCCTTCATCGGCCTCTTTGGCACGGTCTGGGGCATCATGATTTCATTCCATGATATCGGACAACGCGGCTCGGCCTCTCTGGCTGTTGTTGCCCCTGGAATCTCCGAGGCACTGGTGGCCACTGCTGCCGGGCTGGCCGCAGCCATTCCCGCAGTTATTTTTTACAACTATTATTCCAACAGACTGGATGAAATCCATGGGGATATGCAGACCTTTTCCAGCGATTTCCTCAATCTTGTGGAACGCAACCTTCTTGGTCGTATCTAACCAGCTACATGGCTGGACCAAGAAAGTCCGCTCCAACCAACCATAAACGTTCGTCACTTCGGTATGGACTGTCATGGTCTTCGATGAACTTTCGGATAAAGAGATCAGCACCAAACAGAGTATAAAAGAACCATATGGGCTTTACACAAAAAAATAACCGCCGTGGCCTGATGGCCGACATCAATGTCACCCCCATGGTTGACGTCATGCTGGTGCTGCTCATCATTTTCATGGTCACGGCTCCGATGATGACCCAGGGTTTGGATGTCAATCTCCCGGAGACCACTTCTAAATCATTGCGCCAGAAAGAAGAACCGGTGGTGATCACTATCAACCGTGCAGGCACGATCATGCTGGGCAAGATCGAGGTGGACCAGACCCTGCTCCAGCAGCAGCTCGCAGCCATGGATATCACTGCCCGGGAACAGCCTGTCTTTCTCAAGGCCGACCAGGAAGTGGCCTATGGACTGGTCGTTGCGGTCATGGCCACCATTAAGGCCGCTGGTTTTGATAAACTGGGCATGGTCACCCGGCCGCTCGACGAAATAAAGCGATGATCTCCCGCCAAGCTTCTGTCACTGGTTTTGAACTGAATCAATGGCGAGGGCCCTTTCAATGGGCCATGCTTCTCCATGTCCTGGCCATGATCTCGGTTGTCGTCCTTCCCTCCCTGCTGCAGAAGAGTCATCAACGACCCGAGTTCTACACAGTTGACCTGATCAGCATTGCCGATCCATCCTTTGCCCCACCTGCTCCAGTGGCGCCACCTGCGCCGGTGGCTGCCCCGACACCCATTGCCCCGCTTAATCAAAAGACCGTGTTTCTCCCAGATGCCATGGCTCCGCCGGCACCGGTGCCCATGGAGGAGCCTGCAGCTCCGGTCTCACTCACCCCCTTGAAACGCAAGATCAAGAACATGATTCCACCTCAGGTGGTCAAGACAGAGCCGGACCCACAACAGGAAAAAATCCGCCTCCAGCGTCTCCGGGCAGCGGACCAGGCCGAGCGACAGGCCATTGCCGAGGCCAAGGCGGCCACCAATGATGCACTGGAGACCCTTAAGCAGATGCTGCTCACCAGCCAGGTCAATTCCAATCCTCAGGGTCAGTCCCGTCCGGCCAGAAACAACACTCAACTGGGAGTGGTGGAGGGTCAGTACATTGCTTCAATCCACGCCCATCTTCACCGCTACTGGTCATTGCCGGCTATCAAGACCTGGAACCCGGACCTGACCACAATCATGGTGGTTCAGATCAACAGCGGGGGCAAAATAACTAAAATATTTGTCGAACAGCCCTCGGGTGATCGCCTCTTTGACCAGTTTGTTAAACGGACTCTGGAGCAGGCCGACCCCTTACCCGTGATGCCACCGGCCATGAACCGCCAAAGCCTGGAAATCGGCCTCCGTTTCAAACCGGGTGGTATTCAGTGATATTTTCGTCCAGAAATGGTATATACTTTTAATCATTCCCTTTTCCTCATTTCTCATATTTCTAAGTGATCAGTTGTCATTACAGGACAGAATCATGAAACAATTGTTTATTCTTACTCTCACCATTCTCACCTCCTGGCTCATTACAGGCAACCTGCAGGCCGAGGGAAGAATCTATATCGATATCACCTCACCCGAGGCCAGAAAGATCAATGTCGGTGTCCCGCAGATTATTAACCAGAGCAATCCCCTGCAGGCGGATCGGCATGGCCGGGATCTGGCCAGACTCATGGATCAATCATTGGAGTTACAGGGCATTTTTTCTCTCATTCCCGAGAACATCCATCTCAATAACCAGAGCGCCGACTGGAAACGTCTGGGGGCCGATTATGCGGTTCTGGGCAACTATTCCCTTTCACCCCGCTCCATCCAACTGGAACTGAAACTTTTAGATGTTGCCACAGGCCAGATTATTCTTGGCAAGCGTTACAACGGAAGTGGCGGCCAGGAAGATGAAATCATTTACAAGTTTGCCGATCTTGTGGTGGAGGAATTAACCGGTCAATCAGGAATTGCCTCCGGCACCATCGCCTTTATTTCAGATGCGACCGGCAGCAAGGAACTTTACATTTCCGACCCGTTGGGCCGTGATATCCGGCAACTGACCCGTCACAAAAGCCTGGTGGTTTCACCCCGTTTTACCCCGGATGGTCAGTCCGTGTCCTACACCTCGTTTCACAGCGGTAACTCCAATCTTTACCTCGCTGATCTGAAACAGGGCCGGAGCAACAAGGTCCTCTCCCGCCAGTCAGGGATGAACCTGGCCCCAACCTGGGAACCCAATGGCCGCTCCTTGATCCTGACCCTGAGCAAGGACGGCAACCCCGACCTTTATCAGCTGGACACCAACGGTCGAGTCCTGCGGCAGTTGACCAGACGGGCCGGAATCAATGTCTCAGCGTCCTGGTCACCGGATGGAAAAAACATTGCCTTTGTCTCGGATCGAAGCGGCACCCCTCAGGTCTATATTATGGAACTGGCCAGCTCCAAGGTGCAGCGGATCACCTTTGACGGGAATGAGAACGCCGAGCCGGTCTGGTCACCCAAGGGGGACCTTATCGCCTATACGGGCAAGGTCAATGGTTCCTATCAGATTTTCACAGTCAGACCTGGCACAGGCGCAACACCCTTTCAGGTCACGGGCGGACCAGGTGATCATGAAATGGCCAGCTGGACACCAGATGGCAACCAACTGGTCTACACCAGGAAAATCGGACAGCAACAGCAACTCTATCTGATTCATAAAAACGGATCAAATCAGCGGCCACTCTTCCCGTATCACGGAAATGTCTCTTCGCCCCGCTGGACCCGCTGATAAAAAGCAGTTGTATTCAACCCCGCTCCCGGGATACAGTTATATGGATGTTCACCTGAGACCATGAAGGCCATGCCGAAGGAACAAACGTTCATCAGTGCTTGTGGCTGGCTATTTTGGTCCAGCCATGCTGGTTTATTTGAAAATCATTGACTGAGTTTGCCCCCTTGGTTTTTCAGGCAAACCCGACTCTCCCAACCACTACTTCCCTTACGGTCATTATGAAAACCCCGACATTTACCCTGTTGACCACCTTGGCCCTGTCACCCTTTCTTGTCCAATGTGCAAGCCGGGATGATATGCAGACCCTTAATTACCAGCTGATGACTGTCAACCAGAAGGTGGAGGACATGAAAGTCACCACCGTGGACCAGATGCAGCGCAAACAGGCCGTCTCTTTTGAGCAACTCGACCAGATGCAGCAGGAAGTGCTGGCTCTCGCGGCAAAAACCGATGAGGTTATTCATCGAAATCAGGCCCTGGCCAGCGAAAACAGCGAACTCAAAACCGCCTTGAGTGCATCTCTTGAAAAACAGGAAATGGAGAACAAAAAACGCTTTACAATCCTTTCGGATCTGCTGGAAAAACAACAGTCCGTCATTACGGCCCAACAGACGCAGATTCAGGCGATCCAAACCAATCGACTCGATGACGCCCGGGAAAGAGCCCAGAACGCAAATCAGCGGGCCCAGGCCGCCCGCGAACAGAAACAGTCAGTGAGTGCCGCCTCAACTGCATCCGGCAAGGTCATCCAGATCAAGGCAGAGCTGCACAAACAAATGAGCGGAGTGACACCCTCGACCGAACCGTCTGCTCCCGTGGCCCCGAAGGTCATTCCGGTCGCTGCCGAAAAGAAAACCACTGAAGCCGCGAAGGCCACTTTACCTGCTGTCCAGGATCACAACCTGCTGAACCAGGGACGATCGGCCCAGAAGGCTGGTCACTTCCAGGATGCATATGACCTGTACAATCAGGCCCTGAAGGACGCCCGCGCCCCCTCGGACCAGGCCATGGCCCGTTTTCTGATGGGCGAGACACGTTTTCAGCAGAAGGAGTATGATCAGGCCATTCTTGAATACCAGGAAGTGATCTCCAAATTCAGCAATCAGGAGCTGACTCCCACGGCACTTCTTCGTCAGGCCGAGGCCTTTGAAGCCCTTTCAGATAATGATACCGCCAAGATCATTTACAAGAAGATCCTGGGCAGCTATCCCAACAGCCCCGAGGCCCTGGAACTCTCGAAGAAAGGGAACAATCCGTAAACAGATTTCATGAATCCTCGCCTTGATGAGCTTCTGGTCGAACGGGGGCTGGCAGACAATACAGGGGCGGCCGCAGGGATGATCGGGGCCGGAGAGGTCCTGGTGGACGATCAGAGAGTGGACAAGGCCGGCAGCCGCTTTCCGCCCCAGGTCAACATTGTGGTCCGAGAACGAATTCCCTTTGTCTCCCGGGGTGGCTTCAAGGTTCAGGGCGCCCTCGACAGTTTTCAGTTTGATCCAACAGGTCTTGTCTGCGCTGATATCGGCGCCTCATCCGGGGGATTCACCGACTGCCTGCTCCAGCGCGGGGCCCAGAAGGTCTACGCCGTTGATGTCGCCTATGGCCAGTTTGACTGGAAACTTCGCCAGGACCCACGGGTGGTCCTGATTGAACGCTTCAATGCCCGCAGGATCAGTTCGTCTCAGATTCCCGAGCCGCTGGACCTGGCCGTGATCGATGTCTCCTTCATCTCACTGATCCGGATCATTCCTCCACTCCTGCCCCTGTTCGGGGAGCAGACCTCCATCATCGCCCTGATCAAACCCCAGTTTGAACTGGCCCGGCATCAGGTGCCCACAGGCGGGGTGGTGCAGGATCCGGCCCTGCACCAGGCTGCCATCGACAAGATCAAGACATTTGCCCATGAATTGGGACTTGAATGCAAGGGGCTTGACACCTCGCCCATTCTAGGCCCCAAGGGGAACCGGGAATTTCTCATCCTGCTACAGCCCTGACCGCTTGCCCCGTCTCGTCCAGAAGATTCTTCAGTCAATGGGACTGATCTTCCTCTTATTCCTCTTATTCCTCTCATTCCTCCAGGCGTTTGAGTGTCTCCAGCAGGGCCTTGGCCTCTTTTTTCAGATCCTGACTTGTATCCGCATCTTCCATGGCCAGTTTAAGATTTTGCCGGGCCAGTTTTGTGCGACCACCATAAAGATAATATTTCCCAAGATAACAGGCGGCGTCCCCGGTCCGGTTCTGGGCGGTCCGAATACGGCCAAGCTCAAAATAAACCTTGGAGAAATCCGGAAGCATGCGGGCCACTTCCAGGAAAATCTGGGCCGCCCGATCCTGCTCACCCAGGGCCAGGCGGACTCGGGCCAGCTGATACTGGGCCCACTGATCATGACGATCCTTGAGGTGAGCCTGCTCAATAAGCTCCAATGCCCTAGGAAAATTGCCCGCGGCCAGTTCAACCACGCCCTGGTCCACAAGTAATAGAGTCTGTTTGGGAAAATAGAGGGCAACTTCAGTCAGACGCTGCCTGGCCGAGCTGAAATTATTTTCCGCCAGATCAAGCAGGGCCAGACCGTACGTGGCCATGACCTGGGCAAATCGACTGGCGTTGGGATCAGTGGCCTGCCGGCCCCACTGCAGGCGATAACGCACACCATCCTCAAGCTGGGCAAGGACTCGATATTTCATCCGGGAAAACTTGAAATCGTCGGCCTCCTTCCAGACCTTTCCCTTCTTTTTTTCCAGGGCCAGCAGTGACTGGACATAATCAAGCCGAGCCTCGGGATCAGGATGGGTCAAGAGGTACTGGGGGACCTGTCCCATGCGATAGCGAACCACCCGGCGCATGGTCTTGAGCATCTCTTCCTGGGCCTCCGGGTTCCGCTCCAGCTTCTTGATCCAATCATAGGCCAGCAGATCTGCCTCCTGTTCATCCTGCCGACTGAAATGGAGATTGACGGCCTCACCCGCAGCCAGAGAACCGGTCATCATGGCCTGAGACAAGGCCCCTCCGCCCAGGGCCAAGCCGGCAACGGCCAGGGCCAGGGCCGCGGCACTGACCTTACCCCCGGTCTCGATCCGGGATGAGATGTGTCGACTGACGATATGACCAATTTCATGGGCCATGACCGAGACAAGCTCATCTTCACGGTTCATGGTCTCGATCAGGCCTGAGTGGAAAAAAATCAGGCCGGAAGGAGCAGCAAAGGCATTGAACTCCTTGTCGTTGATGACGAAAAAATGATAATCAAAGTACTG
>CALENA010000186.1 GCA_937910875.1 uncultured Desulfobulbaceae bacterium
GGAAAGCCTGTTAAGTCACTAAGTCAAGGACGTCCCCTTCCTTAATATGCGGAGGTCAGGCCCCATTCTTTTTAAGATGTGGTGTCAATAGTGAACACGAAAACTCCACGCAGTTTTTTCGATTGAACGCCTCTTTGAATTATTTTTTCTGAAGGGGCATTTTTTCCTACCGCTTTTGAGAAACAGTGTATATTCTTGCGAAATATAACCTATTACTTTTCTCAGGTTCAGGGTGTCTTGCGATTGATTTAAAAAAAATTGCGGATAATAAATTGACATCAAAAAAAAAGGTGTGTTAATATGTAACATATTGGTGATGGTTGCGTCCTGTTGTGGAATATTTTAGGTGCCGATTAAAGGAATGGTAGTGAGTTCTTTCTTGATTCCTTTGTTAATCGATAGAAGTTATAATAAATCTTGTAGCACGAAAAATTAAAAAGGAGTTGGTGATGAAAAAGAAATTTGCAGTAGTAGTGTTGACGGTAATGGTTTTTGCAGCATATTCAGTACCAATGGGTTTTGTTCCTGCCGCAAAGGCAGCAGATCCAGTTGTTGTACCAGCGGCAGAAGCTGTTGCAGTTGCAGGAGAGGAAGGACTGGTACTTGGGCTATCCGCAGGAGCGGCCGCGGCTGCCGCTGCAGCTGCCTTGCTTGTTGTTGTTGAGGCCACTTCTGGTTCTGGCGGCGGCACTGCTCACGGAGAGTAATCTCGGGCAGACAAAGATGTCGATCTTGTAACCTTCTCTGAAGGGCCTTTTTCAAAATGGAATTTTTCGTTCGAAATCAAGGCGGGTGTGATATTTTACCGCAGGCATATGTATGATATTCCTATGATAAAATTTTAAGTATCTCGCAGAGATTGGGCGAAAAGATCATTTTGCAGGAGGCTCTACTCTATAATAAAAGCTGTCTGGGTACATTCCGGGCAGCTTTTTTTTGTGTGCAATGTAAATGGCCAGTGTTTAGTCAAGAGTGAAATGTCGTCATATTGCGCCGGAGTTTTATGTGCATGCAAGGCGCGGCGCCAGGCGCATAGCAGCGCTATGTAACTCAAGCCGCAACGAAGCAGGCGCAAATAACAACAAGCAATATGCGACAGTTTAAGCTTTACGCGGTACTAGGGTGTTGCGTTGCTCTGTGCGGTAGGTTATAGATAAATTTGGTTTTTTTGTCTGGGTGAATGACAGTTGTTGCCCTTAAAGCAATAAGGCAGGAATGTCCCTTGCTTTGCGTCCCCCGTTTGGAGGTTTTTTTGGTGCGATTTATTTGGCTTGTATTGGTTTGTTTGCTGGCGTCTGTTGGGTCGGCAGGGGCGGAGACAGCTTTACCTCCCGGGGCGGCTGCGGCCATGGCGACAATGTCACCGCAGCAGATTCAGCAGGCAGTTCAGAATGCGCCGGCTGGCTCCCTGCCTCCGGGAATTGAGCTGCCTGGGAGTGCGGTTGACAAAGCAGCACCTCCTGAGCAGACGCAGACCCTGCCGGAAGAGATTACCGTGGACAGCAGTAGCGACCAGCAGACAGCTCAAGACAAGCAAGACAAGCAAGACAAGCAAGACAAGCAAGACAAGCAAGACAAAGAGGCCCAGGACACAGAAAACCAGGACGCAGAGCAAGTTGTTAATCTCGCCCAGGGGGTTTCTTCCCTGGAGCGCCTCTATCGCAGCCAATATGATTCCAGCCTCTCCCAATCGCTGAGCCAGTTTGGTTATAATATCTTCAGCTCTTCGGTTGATTCCTCCAGTAAGCTTGCCGTCCCCTCAGACAATTATCTGATCGGGCCGGGTGACAAGCTCCGTATCCGTATCTGGGGAAATGAGCTGGATGCGGCCTACACCGGTGTGGTCAGTCGTGACGGCACCATTGATGCCCCGCGTATCGGGATCATCGACATCGCCGGCACCCCCTTTGGCAAGCTCGACGAGATCTTCCGCCGCGAGGCCGAGAAGTATGTCCAGGGCATCAACATCAGTGTCTCCCTGGTCGAGTTGCGCAGCATCGAGATCTATGTCATTGGTGAGGTCGGTCTTCCCGGCCTGCATCTGGTGCCGCCCTTTTCCACGGTCCTCAATGGCCTGATTGCTGGTGGCGGGGTCAACAAGTCAGGCACCCTGCGTGCGATCCGCCTCCTGCGTGGCGGCGAGTTGCACCAGGAGGTCGATCTCTACAATCTTCTCCTCCAAGGCTCACGCACCAGCGATGTGCCGCTCATTGATGGCGATGTCCTCTTTGTGCCGCGCATCGGCGCTACTGCCGCAGTTGCCGGCGCCGTGGCCCAGCCCGGCATCTACGAACTGACCGGCGAAAAAGATGTGGCCGCGCTCCTGGCCATTGCCGGTGGAACCTTGCCCCAGTCTTTTGTAGATCGCATTCATCTGCGCCGCTATTCCAAGAATCAGGAATTTGTGATTGAGGATATCGACAAGAATGCCGGGGCGGATGATTTGGCCGCAATCAAAATCCAGAACGGCGATCTGCTTGAACTGCAGTATCTTGGCGCGGCCTGGCCTCAAACCATCCGTTTGCAGGGCAATGTCTGGTTCCCGGATGTCTTCAATTACCGTCCGGGCATAAAACTCTCCGAAATCCTGAAGTCACCTGAACTCCTCAAGCCCAAGTCATTCCTGCAGTACGGGCTCCTGCATCGCTACGACCCGCAGACCACCGAATATACAGTCGAGCAGTTCCCGCTGGCGGACCTGTTCAAGAAGAAATACGACACCTCCCTCAATCCCTACGATCGGGTCGAGATCCTGGCCCAGTCTGCCTTTGGCAAACCCATTCAGCTGACCAAGGGGGTCTGGCGGCCCGAGGTGGTCAAATTGAGCGGCCATGTCTGGTTTCCGGATGACTACCCCTATGTCCCCGGCATCAAACTCTCTCAGATCCTGACCGGCCGTGACCTCCTTAAACCAGAATCGGCGATGCAGTTTGGCCTTCTGCATCGCTATGATCCGCAGACCACCGAATACACGACTGAGCAGTTCCCGCTGGCGGACCTGTTCGAGAAGAAATACGACACCACTCTCAACCCATACGACCGGGTCGAGATTCTGGCCCAGTCGGCCTTTGCCACTCCCGTTCAGCTGACTAAGGGCGTCTGGCGGCCTGAGGTGGTCTATCTGGATGGGAATGTCTGGTTCCCGGATGTCTATCCCCACCATCCCGAGATGAAGCTCTCCGAGATCCTGCTCGGCCGCGACCTGCTCAAGCCTGAGACCATTCTTGATTTTGGCCTCCTGCATCGCTATAACCCGGAGACCACTCGCTACAACGTGGAGCGTTTCCCCCTGGCCGATCTCTTCAGCAAGCAATTTGATACCACCCTGCGCCCCTATGACCGCATCGAGATCCTCTCGCGTGCAACCTTTAACATTCAGGAGCCGGTCATGATTACTGGCGCGGTCTGGAAGTCGGGAGAGTTTCCGTTTACTCCGGGCCTGACCCTCACTGATCTCAGCAGCCTGGCCGGTGGCTTTCGTTTCGATGCCGACCAGCAGCGCATCGACCTCAGCCGCCAGCAGATCACTGATGGTGTGGCCTCTACCATTCACCACACCCTGTCCGCGGCCTCAGATGGCGCCTTTGCCCTCCAGCCCTACGACTATATTAATATTCGCAGCGTCAAGGATGCGGCCTCGTTCAAGAGCGTCACGGTCAGTGGCGAGGTGGCCTTTCCTGGAGCGTACCGTATTCGCGATGGTGAGCGGCTCTCCGACCTGATTGCACGTTCCGGCGGTTTTACCGAGAAGGCCTATTATTATGGGGCCTATTTTGTCTCGGAACGGGCCCGTGAGATCCAGCAGGCCAGTATCGACCGGATGATCGATGACCTGGAGACCCGCACCCAGACCATTACCGCCGCCAAGGCCCAGACCGCCACAGGTGGTGAAGATCAGGCCCTGGCCGCAGTCCAGCAGTCTTCCCTCGAGAGCCTCATCGGTCGCCTGCGCCGAATCAAGGCCACCGGCCGGGTCAGTCTGACCATCGGCCCGCTGGAGTCCATCCGCGGCAGTGCCTTTGATGTGGTCCTCCAGCCCGGCGACTCCCTGCATATCCCGCAGCGGCCCAACTTTGTCAGTGTGGTCGGCAGTGTCTACAGCCCCAATTCCTTTCTCTATCAGAACCAGATGTCGGCAGACGATTATCTGGCCAAGGCCGGCGGCGCGACCAAGACAGCCGATGACAATTCGATCTATATCCTCAAGGCCAATGGCGAGATCGTCTCGTCTGCCCAGTTCAGCGGCCTGTCTTTCTCGTCGCTTGGCGGGTATCAGCCCATGCCCGGCGATACCATCGTGGTGCCGGAAGATCTGGAGCGGGTGCCCTACCTGAGGTTCACCACCGTCATTACCGATATCATCTTCAAGATTGCCACCACCGCCGGCATCGTCTTTACTATTTAAGCTCAAGGAAAACACATGTCGCAGCCGGAATCAGCTAAAGAAAAAGAAATCGTCTATGCCTTCCCGCCAAGTTATGGCTATGACGGGGCGCAGGATGATGAGATTGATCTGCTCGAGTTGTGGAATGTGGTCTGGAAGGCGCGCAAGTTCATCGTGGCCTTTGTTTTTTGCTGCACGCTTCTTGCAATAATCTATAGCCTGACCCTGCCCAAAGAGTATAAAACAACAGCCACCCTGATTCTGAGTCAACAGGGGAACTCGGGCGGAGGCCTGAGTGCACTGGCGGCCAGCCTGCCTTTCTCGATTGGTGCGCCCGGGGGTGGGGGCAACAATACCATGTCGTTCCTCGAGAGTCGAACCCTGCAGGAACGGTTGATCACCAAGTACAACCTGCTGCCCGTCCTCTATGAGGACAGCTGGGATGCTGAGAAAAAAAAGTGGTGGTCGGATGACCCCAAGGCAATTCCGACCCTGGTCAAGGCTGTTCAGGGCAATGCCTTGAGCGCATCCTATTCAGTGTCCCAAGACAAGAAGACAGGGCTGATCAATCTCTCCTGGTCGGGTGTGAAGCCCGAGTTCTGCCATCTGATGCTCCAGCGGGTGATCAGTGAGCTGACCTTTTTTCTGGAAAATGAGTATGTCTCGGATGCCCGCCGTGAACGTGAGTTTGTCGAGAAGCGACTGGCCACGGCAACAAAAGAGCTGGAGTATTGGGAGCGTCAGGTCCCCTCCGCCAAACTGACCTTCTCGCAAATCAGCCGAGAACGACTGGTCTCTCAGTCTGTCTATGGCGAGTTGCGCAAGCAGCTGGAACTGGCCAAGATCAATGAGGCCAAGGAGTTGGAGACCTTTAAGGTCTTGGATGAGCCCTTTATTCCTGAGCAGCATTATAAACCCAATAAAAAACTCATCGTGGTCCTGGCCTGTGTGTCGTCTGGGTTCCTTGCCATTTTTCTGGTATTTGGCCGTAATTTTATCCGCAATGCCCGCAAGGATGCACAGGAATAAGAAGATTGGAGTCTCTGGTGGCCTGGGGCGGGTCGTCCGTGAGCCGTTGAGTCTTGGTCTCTTGTTGAGTCATGTGTCTTGCCCTTTTTTCAGGAATCCACCAGGCGACTCAAGCACGGCCTTTTTCCTGTCCTTCCTGCTTTTTGCGAATGTTCTCGCACCTGTAATCCTGGCCCCTGCCATCAGCCAGGCAGCAGGTCAACCTCTGGCTTCTCTCCACTCATACACCGGGATCTGGGACATGCCCACTGCCAGGGTCATGCCCGATTGGAATGTCCGGATCAAATACGGGCAGAGCGATCCCTACCGTTATTACGGTGTGGCCGTTGGCCTCTTTGACCGGCTTGAGTTTCATGGCCAGTTCACTGAGACGACTTCGGTCATTGCCTTTCCCGGTGAGGGGTATGGCTATCATAAAGATCGCAATGCGGGTGCCCGACTGGTCCTGGTCAAGGAAGACAAGGTCCTGCCGCAGATCGCCATCGGCGCCTATGATCCCATCGGCACTTCACTGTTCCCGTCCCGATATCTGGTCATGTCCAAGATATTTGGAAATTTTGATCTGACCCTGGGGCTGGGCCAGGGACTCCTGGGTGGCGAGGCCTATCAGGATATTGAAAGAGGCGGCGGCACAGAAGGCCTTGACACCACCTTCCTCCTCTCAGGCCCGACACGTCAGACGCGTTTGTTTGGTGGCCTGGAATACCAGTACAACCCCAAACTCACCCTCTCCGCCGAGTACAGTTCCCTGCAGTATGAAGATCTCTTCGGTACCCCGGACAAGGCCAGCTGGCCCATCAACCTCGGCCTCAAATATCAACTTTCCAAACATCTCTCCTTCCAGGGCGGTTATATGCGGGGCCAGGAGGCCAGCTTCGGTTTCTCAGCGAATTTCCCGCTCAATCCAGAGGGCATGCTGCCCTGGAAACAAGAACGACCCTATATCCCGGGCGAAGCCAAACGCTGGCAGGCCTATGAGGCCGATAACGATCAGTTGGCCACCTTGCTGGCTCGCGAACTGAAGTCAGACGGGTTTATCGGGGTGACCGTCATGGTCTCCGAAAAAGATGTCTGGGTCGATTACGTCAACAATAAATACCACTCACATGCCAAGTCCTTTGGGCGGGTGGCCCGGCTGCTGGATGCCCTGGTCCCGGAACGGATCAGCACCTTCAGGTTCAATCTTCTCTACCGCGGCCAGATCATCCAGTCGCTTCGCGCCACTCGCGAAGAACTCCGGGCCTTCATGAACAACACCATGGACAAGGAAGGCTTTCTTAAGTTTGCTGAACTGGTCCCATATCATGACCTGCAACAGGAAACTCTGCTCCAGGAAGATGGGCAGATTGCCAAAGCGTCGGCCCAGTACAACTGGTTTGATTATGACCTCAATCTGAAGGTCAAGACCTTCGTCAACAATCGGGCCGGTTTCTTTAAACACAAAATCTTTATTCAGCCCCAGGTCTATGTCTACCCCTGGAAGAATGCGCTCTTGATGGGTGAGTTGGAATTCACCCTCCTGAATGAATATGATGAGGTGGTTTTTACCCCACTGGAGCCGGAGCCAACCCGCACCGACCTGGTCCTGTACGAGCGGGAGTCACGCCCTCGGGTCTCGGTCCTGGCCTTTGATCAACACCTGGAGTTGCCCGGCAATGTCCTGGGCCGTTTGTCCCTGGGCTATTTTGAGAGTGAATACGCCGGGGTAGGGGGCGAACTGTTCCGCTACTTCCTGGACGGCCGCCTGGGAATCGGTCTGGAGTCCACCCTTGTCCGCAAACGTGATCCCAATAATAACCTGACCCTCAGTGACACCATCACCAAGACTTACTCAACGAACTTCCTCAATCTCTACGGCCTGCTCTGGCCCAGCCAGGGCGTCGAGGCCGGGCTCAAAATCGGCCGTTTCATGGCCGAAGATGTAGGCTACCGCCTCGAACTGCGACGCAGCTATAAATATTTCACCCTTGGCGCCTGGTACACCAAGACAGACACCGATCATATGACCTCCGCCCAAAACATCGGCAGCGATCAAAAGGGCGTCTTCATCCGTTTTCCACTCTCCATCTTCACCGATCACGACAGACGCGGACACGTCGAATACGACTTCACCAGTTTCACCCGTGACGCCGGAGCAATCCCCAGACAACCAAGCACCCTCTACCCCCTCGATCCTTACCAGTCCACCACCCACACCCGCGCAACCCTCGAAGACATGAGGTTGCAATGAGCACGAAACGTTTTTTTGTCTTGTTCTTTTTTCTGTCCTCTGGCTTCTGGCTTCTGGCTTCTGGCTGCGCCAAGCAACATTGGTACAACCCCAGTGGCAATCAGACGACCTTTAATCTCGACGCCCGCGAATGCTCCCTCCTGGCCGATAAACTCTCCCGCCAGAACAGCCATACGGGGCAAACAATCAGCCCGGAAGATTACAGCAGAAACTACCACCAATGCCTCCAGGCAAAGGGGTGGTCCCGGACCCCGCCAGCCTCTCCCTCCAATGCATCTCATACAGCAGACCAACCAGTCTCACCACCGCTGGCAATTCATTCTGAGATCCTGGGTCGTCAACAGATAGAAGGGCTTGGGCAGCAGTTTATGCTCCCCCCAGGCTTCCAACTCCTCCAACAAAATCAAACCGAAACCGGCTCTCTTGTCTCCTCTAAATTTCTTTACGAATTCGAAAACAAGACATTTGTCAATATCATCTTTCAACAGAACAAGAAGACAAGCTTTCAGCAAATACCCTATCCCGTTGCCAAGCAATATCATCTCTATTCTTCCGGAAAAGGTGAGGTCGCCGGTAATCAACTGAACTGGACATCATTCTTCGGTCAGGCTCAACAGCAGTGGATCATGGGTCTCGGCGCCTTTTATACCATCGATAAAAAGAGACGCATCATTATAGTGATTACCCAACAACTCGCCTCCCCCACCGAACCCCCGCCAAACAACCTGAAACTCACCCCCGCTCAGCATCAGGCCATGGAAACCTTCATCCAGAACTGGATAGCCGGGGACGTTGCAATAGCGCAATAAGCTCGCTATCCCTTGCCGAGTTGTTGTGGCTTGTTCCCTGTATTCAGATGGTTATGGATGAAAATCTTATTTTAACGTCCAGCCAACACAAGCCGAGAATCATTCCTTAAGTCACTAAGTCAACAGCGTCCCCACAAACACCTTAATGATAATCTTCCTCGAGTTGATGTCGAATGGCCAGGATGGTAACTGTCTTTTTATCTTCAATCTCATATAAAACGACATAGCCGCTCGCACCGAATGAGATAAGCATCTCCCGCAAAAATGGATTGTCGAGCTTTGCCTTGCGACAGGCAAAAGGGAAATCGGACAAGAAATCCATGCCTTTGGCGATAGCCTCACGTGCGCGACGGGCCATTTTTTGATCATGATTCAAGAGAAATATGTACAATCGCTGTAAATCCTCTTTGGCGGCCTTGGTGTAGCGAACATTATAGCTCATCTTTTTCTGAAAGGGCGAGTAGGTTGTCCAGTTCTTCCAGCACATCCTTAGCAGTATAGTATTCACCCGATTTTCTGGCATCGTCACGCGAAGCCAGGCCGCGAGCAATAAACGCACTTTGAAGTCTGCGTCGTTCAATATTTGCCTGTAAAGATTGTTCTACAAAGCTGGATAGGCTCTCGCCGTTGTGGAGAACATCTTCAGCAGCGTGTCGTAATTCAGGGTTAACTCGTAGAGATGGAATCGTTGCAGTTTTCATCAAGGCCTCCTTGCGTTGCATTTGCAATACATTTTACCAGGGTCTTTAGAGGTACACAAGGTTAAATTCAGGGGACACTGCAACAGGAGATAGAGGAGTTGGAGAGAGAGATAGGGTAGGGCGGAACTCGCCTTGGGATACGGGAATGCGGGGCAAAACTTGCCCAGGGATGTTGCATTGTTAGCGATTTTGCTAACGATACAGCGTCCCCACAAACAATGTCCCCCCCCAACTCCTTAATGCGCTATTGCAACAACGTTATACCTACCAGAATGTTCTCCTTTTTATTGCAACGCAATATA
>CALENA010000187.1 GCA_937910875.1 uncultured Desulfobulbaceae bacterium
ATCCTTGCTTCTGGCAACGACATTCTCTTCGGCGATATGATGAATCGCTTCAATATAGTCTTCGAGACTGGCACTGAGCTTTGTTTTGCGGACCATGGCAGTTTGCTCTTGTCAGAACTTGATCTGATGGAATAAATGAGTAAGATACAGGTGTTTCTGTGGGGCGTCAAGCTTGGCGCATTTTATTTGTGTATATGCCTGAAATTAAGACATGCTCTGTGAATTAAAAATCAAGAATTTGGCCCTGATTGAGTCTTTGCATCTGGTTTTCGACCAGATTGGCTCTGCCACAGGGGGCGGGGAACTGGTCGTGATGACTGGTGAGACCGGGGCCGGTAAATCGATCATTCTCCGCGGGCTTCATCTGCTCATGGGGGGACGGTCTTCTGTTGACTGGATTCGCAGTGGGGAGGATAGCTGTGAGGTGGAGGCCTTGTTTGAGCTCCGCCCCGAGCAGCAGGAGGTCTTGTCTACCCTTATGGAGCAGGGCCTGGATGATGGCCTGAACGTTATTATACGCCGTCAGGTCCTGGCCCGGGGGGGCAGTCGGATGACGATCAACGGCGTTTTTGTACCGGTCAAGACAGTGGCTGGGATTATGGTGCAGTTGATGAACGTGGCTGGCCAGCACGATCATCAGCAGCTGCTCCAGCCTGGTAATCATCTGGAGATGCTAGATGCCTTGGGAGAACTTGAACCTCAGCGTGAGGCCTATGGTCTCTTGTATCGAGCCTGGCAGGAGAAACGTGCGGCCCTGATTTCCCTGCAGCGGCAAGAACAGGACAAGGAGAAGCGGCGAGAGCTTCTGTCTTATCAGCTTGAAGAGATTCGTGGTCTGGCGCCGGAGCCGGGTGAGGATGAACAGTTACAGCAGGAGCGTCAGCGTCTCAAAAATGCCGATGGCCTGAAGCATCTCAGTCAGGAGGCCTATCACCTTCTTTCTTCCACTATCCTGGATGATCTTGCACAGTTACGTCGCTCCGTGGGACAGGTGGCCCAGCTTGATCCTGATTCTCAAATTCTGGTTGGTGAGCTTGTTGAGTATAGCTATCTGGCTGAGGATCTGAGTGATCGGTTGCGCCAGTATCGGGATTCTCTGGAGGCCAATCCATATCGCCTGGAACAGGTGGGTGAACGGCTGCAGGATCTGCAGCAGCTCAAACGTAAATACGGCAATACGTTGGCTGCGGTTCTTGAATATGCCCATGCAGCTGAGCAGGAACTCCAGCAAATCGAGACCATGGACCGGGAGCTCGAGATTCTGGCTGAGCGGGCACACCAACTCCAGCAGCAGACCCTGGCTGCGGCAACGGCCCTGTCTCAACAGCGGCAGATCGTAGGTCGGCGCCTGGAGCAGGGGATGGAAACAGAGCTGACATCTTTGGCCTTTGATCGGGCCCGCTTTCAGGTGCTCTTTCAGGAACACGACTGTTCATTCGGTTGCCTTGGGCCCACAGGGTGTGATCGGCTTGAATTCTTCTTTTCCGCCAATGCCGGGGAGCCGTTACGTCCTCTGGCCAATGTTGCATCGGGTGGTGAATTATCGCGCCTGATGCTGGCCATGAAATGTCTGCTGGCCCGGCGTGATCGGGTTAATACGGTGATCTTTGACGAGGTGGATGCCGGGATCGGTGGTGAGGCGGCCGAGGCCGTGGCCCGCAAGATCAAGGAATTGGCCGGGCATCATCAGGTCTTCTGTATTACCCATTTGCCGCAGATCGCGGCCCGGGGGACCCTGCATTTTCTGGTGCTGAAAAAACAGGACAAAGATCGCACAGTGTCCACGGTCATCCGTCTTGAGCCCCAGGAGAGAACCCGGGAACTGGCCCGGATGCTGGCCGGTGAGTCGGTCAGTGAACAGACCCGGATCTGGGCTGAGGCCTTGCTGGTGAAAGGTGGGGGGAATGTATGTCTCAGGTAACGGCCCTGTCCCTGTTCTCCGGCGGTCTGGATTCAATCCTGGCCACCCGTATGGTCATGGGCCTTGGAATCCGGGTGGTGGCGATTAAATTTGTGACCCCTTTTTTTGACGACCGGCTCCTGGAAGACCCTCAGGCCTATCAGGATGAAATACAAAAGAAATATGGTATAGATGTCACTCTGGTCGATCTGAGCGCCATCTATCTTGATCTCCTTCATGCACCCCAGCATGGCTTTGGCAAAAATTTCAACCCCTGTATTGACTGCAAGATTCTGATGTTGCGCCGGGCCCGGGAGATGATGGCAACCTGTCAGGCCTCTTTTATCATCACGGGTGAAGTCCTGGGTCAGCGTCCCATGTCACAGCGTCGTGATACCCTGCGGGTGATTGCCCGTGATTCCCAGGTGGAGAGCCTGCTGTTGCGCCCCTTGTCGGCCAGATTGCTGCCCGAGAGCGCGGCTGAAAAGGCCGGTTGGGTGGATCGTGAACAGTTGGGTGATTTTTCTGGTCGCGGCCGTTCCCGCCAAATTGCCTTGGCCCGGAATTACGGAATCAAGGAATTCCCGGCTCCGGCCGGTGGCTGTATCCTGGCTGATCCCATCCTCAGTAAGCGTATCGCCAGAATCTATGCGGGTGAGTTTGTGATCACGCCTGCGGAAATCACCTTGACGGATATCCGTCTCCTGCTGGTGGGCCGTCAGTTTGTCCTGCCCGATTTCCCCCCAGCTGGCTGCTGGTTGATCCTCGGTCGCGATGAACAGGAGAATGATCGGTTGGAGGGGATGGCTGAAGCAGGCGACGTTCTTCTGTTTATGCCGGATTGGCCTGGTCCCACCGTCCTGATTCGTCGGGCAAAACGCGTCCCGGAAGAAGTCGGGCAGGCCGAGCTCTTGCATCTGGCCGCAGCTCTGGTCGTCCGTTATGCCAAAAAAGGAGAGATCGGTTCTGATGTTACCGTTGAAATACGCCAGGATGGCCGGGTCTCTCACATGCCGGTCCCAGCTCCGCTCAGTGATGAGTTGCGCAAGGAGTGGCAACTGCTATAAAATTGGCAGGGAGACTGCCCATCCTGATTGCCTTCCTGTGAGTCCCATTTCTGAAAGCCCGCACATACTCCTGGTCTGATTGTTCAGGTGTATGCCCTCCCTTGTAACGATCCACTCCTCTGCTCGGACTGAAGCACTTTCAGAGTCTTTCCGGGTGCGTCATTGAGGCACAGAGCATGATGATTCGTGTCTTTTTCGGGCTGTCTGGGATTCACGAAATACTTCGTTGACCACGGCCAGGTACTGCTCTTCGCTGTTTGTCTTCCTGATTCGCTTGAAAACTTTGTCGCTCTGCTCAAAAGATGCGGCCAGATAACTCCAGATCAGTTTCATCCGGCCCAGCAGATGGCTGGGACCGGCCAAGCGCCTGCGGTAGCTGGTGTAGAGATCCTCATGGAAGGTGTGCAGTCGCTCGATCCGTTCATCCTGCTGGAATCGCTCCCCCCTGATTTCAAGAGCCAGGAGGGGATTGGCCACCAGGCCACGACCGATCATCCATGAGTTGATGGAGGGAAAACGCTGCTGCAGGGCCTGAAACGTGTCAGCGGTCGTGAGGTCACCATTATAGGTGAGTGGATGGCGGCTTAAGATCAGGCAGCGTTTAAAGGTCTCAAGATCGCATGTTCCTTTGTACAGTTGACAACCGAGTCTTGGGTGAATGGTGATCCCGGTGAGGGGGTAGTCGTTAAATCGGGGAAGCAGTTTCAGCAATTCGGTGGGTTCTCTCAGGCCAAGCCGGGTCTTGATGGAGAGCTTGAGATCCAGCTGTGGCAGCACCTGGTCAAGGAGTGCCAGGATTTCTTCCGGGTGTGGCAGAAAACCGGAACCCCGTTTCTTTCGGGTCACCATGGGTGCCGGGCAGCCCAGATTCCAGTTGATCTCCTGATATCCCAGATCCCCCAGCCGTCGAGCAAGAGTCAGAAAACCCTCGGGGTCGGTGTGCAAAAGCTGAGGGATGACAGGGAGGGTCTTCTGGTTGGCCTCGGGCAGGACGTCTCGCAGCAGCTTGTCATCGAAGGGGGCCTTTTGCTGCGGATTGATGAACGGCGCCACGGCTTGGTTGATGCCGCCAAAATGGTGCTGCAGCAGGTTGCGGAACAGGGCATCGGTGATGCCGCGCAGTGGCGCTAAAATGATGGTCGGGGCCGGCGGGGTCGTATCTGCCTGTTTTTTCCCTGAGGCCTGGACCGTGGTGGCAATGGATGGCATGCTGTTCAGGAGGTCAACTCCCGTAGCCAGGCCTCGATTTGGGCCACGGTTGGCTGGATACCCGCTATTTTCAGTTCACCATTGATCATCAGGGCCGGAGTGGCTGTGATGCCTTGACGGCCGATTTCGTCCAGGTCATAGATTTGCTCGATATCGGCCTTGATTTCGGCCCGCATCAGGGCATCGATGACCCGTTCGCGAATGGCATTGCAACTGACACAGCCACTGCCGAAGACCCTGATGGTAAGCCCAGTACTCTCTTCTGGCTCTTCACCGGTCATCCGTCGATATTCACGGCCGATTGCCGCCCGGTATTCCGCCTCCAGTCCGCTGGGGATGTAATTCTGACGGTTGATCAGGGGAAAGATCAGGTCAACGGCTTCAGTCACCTCCAACTTCCGGGCCAGGGCCCGATTGAGTCCGATATCCAGACCCACCAGGCCGATAGTGGCCTGACCAATCTTGAGCATTCTCTGTGTTGCACTGTCCATAATGCCTTCAATGTGTTAAAAGAAACGTAACATCTTCAGTGAGGTTGATTACACGCAATGACCTCTGAGCTGTACTGCGATCAAGTCCTGTAGCTGTTTTCAGTCCGGACCTTGCAGCAGAATAAACCATGGGCGACCAGGATGAAAGGAGAAAGAGGGACAGGGTCACTTGGCAAATCATTCCGGAGCGCCCTTGCTTTTTATCCGCCGGCCCTGATTTCAGCCCTTCTGGTCGTGGGCGAGTTGGTTGGTCAGGAAGTGTTTGTGGTTGGCGGCACGGTCCGTGACTGGCTGTTGAACCGACGTCCAGGGGATCTGGATCTCACCGTCCGTGCCGGGGCCACCACCTGTTGCCGGCTCTTGCAGAGACAACTTGGCGGGGGGACCTATGTCCCGCTGGGACGGGATGAGGAAGATGCCGGTCGTCTGGTCTGGCAGGGGGTGATCGTGGATTTTTCCAGCTATCGCCTGGGGGCTGGTACCATTGCGGCCGATCTGAAACTCCGTGACTACACGGTGAATGCCATGGCAGTTTCTCTCGGGGTTCTGGCCGACCCAACGGCCGGGCTGCGACTCATTGATCCCTTAAATGGTTTTGATGATCTGACAGGAAAAATCTTGCGAGCCTGTCCCGGGGCCTTTGCGGCCGACCCTCTGCGACTCTTGCGTGGCTTTCGCTTCGAGGCCACCCTGGGTTTTTCATTGGAGGATACGACTCGAGAGCAGATTCATCAGCAGGCCAGGTCTTTGTCTCGGGTCTCAGTGGAGAGGGTCAGCGCCGAGATCGAACAGATCATGGCCTCAGGCCGGGCCGCAGTCACCATTGAGGCCCTGGCCGCATCCGGTCTGCTGGAGCAGATCCTTCCGGAACTGGCTCAGGGGGTTGGTCTGCAGCAGCCGGGTTTTCATCATCTTGATGTCTTTGGGCACAGTCTGGCTGCCCTGGCCCATATGGAGCAGATTCTGCTGGAGCCTGCTACCTGTTATCCCGGCCAGGAGAGCTATTTCCGGGAGTATTTCGGGGTGGAGACTCGCGGCAGGAGGGTTTGCCGGTTGCTCTGGGCAGCCCTTCTTCATGATCTGGGCAAGCCTTCGACCCATAGGGTTCGCCCGGAACGGGATGATCGTATCACGTTCTACGGGCATGAACAGGAAGGGGAGCGTCAGATCCATGTCCTGGGGCGCCGCCTGCGCTGGAGTAATGAGCAGCGCAAGGGGGTCGGACGTCTGGTGGCCATGCACATGCATCCTTTTCATCTTTGTAATGTCCGGCGGCAGGCGCCTCTGAGCCGGAAGGCCTGTCTCAATCTTGTGCGGCGGGCGGGGGATGACCTTCCCGGTCTCTTTCTCCTGGCCATGGCCGACAGCCTGGCAGGTCAAGGGGCGGATCGACCACCAGAGCTTGAAGCCGAGTTGGCCCAGTTGTTGAGTCAGGTTCGTGCGGTCAATGAGCTTGCCCTGCAGCCGGTGCTCAATGGGCCGCGCTTGTTGACCGGACGTGATCTGGTTGCGGAGTTCTCGCTTTCTCCCGGACCGATCTTTGCTCAAATCCTGACCCACCTTGAGCTGGCCCGGATTGAGGGTCAGGTCGAAGACCGGTCTCAGGCACTCGATTGGGTCAGGTCATATTTGCAGAAAGAAGGGTTGGATTGAGTCGTGGTTATTGCGCTTGTGCGCGGGGAAGGGCGGGGGTTGCCGCTTTTTTCCATCTTGTCAAACTGAGCCAAATGGAATAAAAGGTGCGTAAGGTAAAGGATTTTTACTATAAGAAGGCTAAAAAGGATAAGTACCCGGCCCGCTCCATTTATAAGTTGGAGGAGGCTCAGCACAGGTACCAATTTCTGAAACGCGGCGACTCGGTCCTGGATCTGGGCTGCTGCCCCGGGAGTTGGTCGCTCTTCGCCTCCGAGGTGGTGGGAGAGACCGGGGTGGTGGTCGGAGTTGATCTCCAGGAAACCCGCCAGGCCCCTCGTCACGGTGGAGCCATAATTCATTGGCTGCAGTCCGACATCATGGACCCGGAAATGGTGCTACTGGTTCGGAAGATTCGTCCGGCCTTCAGGGTGCTGATTTCAGATCTGGCTCCCAAGACCACGGGAAATCGCTGGGCCGACCATCAACAGTCCCTGCGCCTGACCCGCCGGACCCTGGAACTGGCCCAGATCCTTTTGCTGGAGAAGGGGGCCTATATCTGTAAGGTCTTTCAGGGGGAAGATTTTCCGGTTTTTGTTGATGAGGTCAAGGCCTGTTTTGAACAGGTCAAGGTCATTAAACCGCAGAGCTCGCGGACCGAGAGTCGCGAGGTCTTTGTTGTGGCGCTGGGGTTTCGCAGACCTCTGGTGCAGGTGAGTTGAAGAACGAGTTCGGTAGAACTTTTTATATTGTGAACAGTTAAGACAAGTAGGACGTGTACGATGTCAGGACATTCGAAATGGGCCAATATTAAGCACCGGAAAGGTGCGGCTGATGCCAGGCGTGGGAAGATCTTCACTCGCCTGATCAAGGAAATTACCGTGGCTGCCCGTATGGGCGGAGGTGATCCCGACGGGAACCCGCGCCTGCGTTCGGCCATGCTCTCGGCCCGGGCCGAGAACATGCCAAAGGACAATATCATCCGGGCAATCAAGAAGGGGACCGGTGAGATTCAGGGAGAGATCTATGATGAGATCCTCTATGAGGGCTATGGCCCGGGTGGAATCGCAGTGCTGGTGGATTGCATGACCGACAATCGGACCCGGACTGTGGCCGATGTCCGCCATTATTTTGCCAAGTGCGGTGGAAATCTCGGAGAGGCCGGTTGTGTGGGCTGGATGTTCGATAAAAAGGGTCAATTCCTGGTCGAAAAAGAGGGGATTACCGAAGAGGAGTTGATGGATCTGGCCCTGGAGGCGGGTGCTGAGGATGTGATCGAAGAGGATGATGACTTTCAGGTCATCACAGCCCCCGAGGATTTTGACGCGGTGCGTGAGCAGTTGGAAGCGGCCGGGATCAAGCTGATCGAGGCCGAAGTGACCATGATTCC
>CALENA010000188.1 GCA_937910875.1 uncultured Desulfobulbaceae bacterium
TGGTGGCCCTGCCTGTCTGGAGTGGTGAGACCTGCTGGGGACATCTCTCGTTGGAAGACTGTTCTTGCGGCCGGGAGTGGTCGGTACCCGAGATTGATGCCCTCAAGGTTGTGGCCAGTTTCATTGGCACGGCCATTGAACGCCAGAAAAATGAAGAGCGGCTTGCGGCCTATCAGGCCCAGTTGGCCCATGGTGGTCGTTTGCGGGCCATGGGCGAGATGGCCTCGGGCATGGGCCATGAAATCCATCAGCCCTTGAGTGTGATCAATTTGAATGCCGAGTTTTGTCAGGACTATCTGCGGAAACATGCGCCGGCCAGTGCGGCCCTGGAGGCAGCGGTAGAGATCCGGGAGTACGCCCGCAAGATCGAGCAGATCATCAATGCCGTTCGTTTCTTTTCCCGGGCTTCGGCCAAGGGGCAGGAGCAGGTGAATCTCCGGGAACCCATTGAGCAATCGCTGCTCTTTTTTCGTCAGCAGTTCAAGGTCCATCAGGTCGAGCTGGTCGAAGATCTGCTTCCTGAGCCCCCACTGGTTCTGGCCGATAGTCAGCGTTTTGAGCAGGTGGTGGTCAATTTGCTCTCCAATGCCCGTCATGCCGTGGAAAAAAGGGCTGAACAGGAAGGCGAGGCAGATTATTGCAAGCGTATTGAAGTCGTGCTCAGGAGGATGGAGCTCGAAGCAGGTCAGATCAGTTGCCTGCCTCGGGCCTTTGCCGCGGGCCGGGCCCTGTGTTGTGAGGTGAGGGATAACGGGATTGGCATGAGCCAGGAGGTCTGCAGCCGTTGCCTGGAGCCTTTTTTCACCACCAAAGACGTGGGAGAAGGTACTGGGCTTGGGCTTTCCGTGTCCCGGGATATCCTCAGACAGCTCAAGATGGTGTTAGAGGTGAAGAGTCAACCGGGTGCGGGGTCCCTGTTCAGAGTCCTGATCCCGCTGGCTGAGGAGTAAAAGGGGCAGGCGAGAGCCATTTTAAGTTCAGAGGACCCCTCTTTTTTAACAGACTCAAGCCCAGGCACATGGGGCCTGCAGGCTGATCAGTTCTGGAGATGATTATGGACAATGCACTGTATCCGGATCTGCCGATCCTTCATATCGATGACGATCAGGGGGTGGTGACCGCAGTGGAGCGGACCCTGCGGCTCCACAATTATAACAATCTCCTCAGCCTCACCGACAGCCGCCAGGTCAGGCCGCTGCTGGACAAGACCGAGGTGGCCCTGATCCTCCTGGATATTTCCATGCCTCATCTGCGTGGAGATCAGCTTCTGAGGGAGCTGACCTCCGACTTCCCGGAGGTCCCGGTGATTATGGTGACGGCCACGGATGCCCTGGACAATGTGGTCGAGTGCATGAAGCATGGAGCCTTTGACTATATCAGTAAACCCCTGGAGTCGGCTCGGCTGCTCTCGGCGATCCGGGTTGGTCTGGAGATCCGTGAGCTCCGTCGTGAGAATGTGGCCCTGCGCGAGACACGTCGTTCCCAGGTGGTCGGTCCGCGGCGGCCTGGGCTGTTTCAGGAGAGTCTGACCGCCAATCAGGTCATGCTGAAGATCTTTCGGTATGTTGAGGACATCTCTCCCAGCAGTCAACCGGTCATGATCAGCGGTGAGACCGGGGTCGGCAAGGAACTGGTGGCCCGCAGTGTCCACCGGGCCAGCGGTCGGCGGGGGGCCTTTGTGGCGGTCAATGTGGCAGGCCTTGATGAAAATGTTGTGGCCGATACCCTGTTTGGCCATGTCAAGGGGGCCTTTACCGGAGCGGATACGGCCCGTGACGGCCAGGTGCGCCGGGCCAGTGGCGGGTCGCTGTTTCTTGACGAGATTGGTGATTTGAACGAGCGTTCTCAAGTGAAGCTTCTCCGTCTGCTGCAGGAGAAGGAGTATGTCCCCCTGGGCAGTGATCACCCGCTGGAAACCGATGCCCGGATTATTGTTGCCAGCAATCGCAATATTGAACAGCTGGTGGAGAAGGGGACCTTTCGTCGTGATCTCTATTTTCGGATCTGCGCCCATCAGATTGATCTGCCCCCCCTGCGTCAGCGTTTTGGTGACCTGAAGCTCCTGGTCCCCCACTTTGCCCGGGAGGCGGCCCAGGAGTTTGGTCGACAGGAGCTTTTGATTCCCGATGAATTATACGCCTTGTTGAGGAATTATTCTTTTCCTGGAAATATCAGGGAGTTGAGGTCCAAGATTTTTGACGCGGTCAGTCGTCAGCAGGGAGTGGTCCTGGGGATGAGCACCTTTGTCCGGAAGGGAAAAGATGGGGGACGGCGCCCCTTGTCATTTGAGGGAGAGGGACAGGAACGGGTGCGCTTTGGCCCTGCCCTGCCCAGCATGCGCGAGGTTCGCTGCGATCTGGCCCGGGAGGCGTTGCACCGTTCGGGCGGGAATGTCAGCCTGGCCGCCCGCCTGATCGGTATTACCCGCCAGTCCTTGAGTCAGTTTGTTCGTCAGCATCAGATCGACCCCAGGCAGGAGGGAGCGGGTGTGCGACCAGGGAGCGCCTGACGTTCTGGTGGAGTGGGTCGTGTCAGGGCCAGGGATTTCGGTCGACTGGATGGAAGGATGTTGTGTTGGATGATCGTGTGGTACTGGTCGCTTTAGCGGGAAGCATGGCCCATGCAGAATCAATCCTGTTGTTTTGCCTTGCGCTGCCGCTTGCATTCGTACATGGCCGTATCGCCCAGTAAGAGCAGTTCGTCGATGGATTGCGGATGTTTATGGTCGTACTGGGCCAGACCGGTGCTGATTGAGAGCTGATAGGGTTTGTCGGTGGACTCGTTGCGTTCGCGCAGTTTGGATTCCAGGCGCTGGAGTGCCGGATGATTGCAGCAGGTGGTCTCGTTGCTGCTGAACATCAGGACGCTGAATTCGTCACCGCCCAGGCGGCCGATCCCAATGATATCTGCCTGGCGGAAGGTGTCGCAGAGCAGTCGGGCGGTCTCGATAATGGCCTCGTCGCCCACGTCATGGCCCAGGGTATCATTGATCTGTTTGAAGTCATCGATGTCGGCGTAGATGAGAAAAATAGAGCTTTCCAGGCGTTGGGCGATTTTCAGTTGCTGGGCGGCCATCTTGAGGAAGCCGCGCCGGTTGAGCAGGCCGGTCATCTCATCGGTGATGGACATCTCGCGCAGACGCTCTTCCATGGCCTTGCGCTCGGAAATATCCCGGAAGCTCTCGATGATACCGATCAGCTTGCCGTCGCTGTCGTGGAAGGGGGCGGCGTTGACCAGGCAGGTGATGGTCTTGTTGGTCCGGGTGAGGACTTGTCTTTCCTTTTCATAGTGGAGCGCACCCCCCAGGATCGCATGGTGCGGACAGTCACTGGTCCGGCAGTCTGCATTGCTGATCATTTCAAAACAAGTCTGACCGATCGGTTCGTCTGGCGGCAGTTCCATCATCTCAACAAAGGTGGAGTTGACCCGCTGGACCACAAAGTCCTGGTTGATGATGCGGATGCCGTCTGCAGCGCTGTTGAGGATCTGCAGGAGTTCGATGTTGAGGGTGGCATTTTTGGTCGCAGCCTGCCGGTGTTCCCGGGTCTCATGGGCCAGTTCGGTCATGGCCTGTTCCAGGTCGCGGGTCCGTTCCATAACCCGCTCTTCCAGAAGATCTCTGGCCTCTTCCAGCAGGTGTTCCCGTTCGCGTAAATTTTTGATGATCGACTTGGTGAGCCTGAGGATGAGGAGGACAAAACAGGCGCCGCCGAAAAAGACTGAGCCGGCAATCAGATTGATGGGCAGGGGGACGCCCATGATCTCAATCAGGAGAAAGACCAGGTAGCCCACCAGGAAAAAAGTCATCAGGATGATCAGGAGCCGCCATTGGCTGACGTAT
>CALENA010000189.1 GCA_937910875.1 uncultured Desulfobulbaceae bacterium
CTGCCTGCGATGCCCACCTCGGGATGTTGTTGTAGAAAGTCGGCAAGTGTTTTAACTGCATGTTTGTGTATAATTGTGTCTGGATTGAGCAGCCAAAAAAAATCTGGGAGATTTGGCGTGGAGATTATTTTCTCAAGGATCTGATTGTTGCCATAGGCAAAGCCGCCATTTTTCTTCAGCGACAGAATGGACGCCCAGGCACCCCAGTCTTGCTCTTGGATTTGATGTCCAATATGTTCGACAGAGCCATCATTTGAGTTGTTATCTGCAATAATGGCCGAGAGTAAAAGATCCCCATTCTCATTGTTAAATATCGATTCCAGGCAGTTAAGTGTTAGTTCTGCCGTTCTGTAATTAACAATGACGATACAGACTGATAGTTGCTTGTGCGTGTCAGGTTGTTGCATTTCCTTTCATTTGCGTATCATGATTGCTTATGTGCCAGCTGAGGAGTGCCCCTGAGATTACTATATAAATGGGGTTTGTCATCCCATTAATCAGTGAATCTAGCATAAATAAAATGACAACGATGCTCAATGATGCTGGTATCGTTTTGTTGGAGACTGGAATTTCCGCATTCCTTTTGATTGCTCGGAAAACAAACCAGGGCCCTGCGAGTATAGCTGTCACGAGGGAAGCAATCCCAAGGTATCCTAGGGTGCTGAAGGTGATGAGCCACAAGGCGTCAATCATCTGTATCATTTGCTGACCAGTTTCTGGATCGATGGGCCAACCTCGGCCGTAACCTCCCCAGCCCAGGAGGGGGCGCTCCAGGGCTTTAATGCTGAACAGATCTTCCTGAAAGAGCCTTATGCCAAAAGAGGCAACGCGATCCGCGTCAAAAAAATGAGATGCTATCATCTCTAAATTGAATGCGCTTATGAGCCCGGTTGAGCGAAGGATAATATATCCAGGAATTGAAAGAAGTAATAAACGCAAAGGAAGCAGCATGCTAAAGGTGTTAAGCATAAAATAACTGCTCACCCCAATGATAAGGGCAATCCACCCGCTTGCAGTTTTACAGAGTATTGTGGTTATTGCCAGTCCTGCAACGATAACGGACATGGAAATTCCGTTGATATGAGAGGACTCTTTGCTGCGCCATAACCAGAAGGCAACAGAGGTTGTTGTAGCCATCCATAAGGCCACCATAATTCCATGTTGCATAAATACGATGGGCCGGAAGCCGCCATATCTTATGTGCTGTTCAAAGGAATGTGGAAAAAAACCATAAATCATGTTGGAAAGTTGGGGACTCATCCGTATTTCATAGAGGCATAATGGCATATACAGCAGGCCACCAATAACAACTCCCAAGCATAAATCGCGCAGTGTCTCAGTGTTTGTAAAATAGATTCTTCCCGCTAGATAAGGGATCCCCCAGGTGAGAATTTGGGTAAAGGAAGATGAAAGGCCGTCATAGAGACCCAGTTGGTTTGACATGGATGTGGCAATGGGGCACAAACACCACAGGATCATGGGGAGGTCGTAAAGTCTCCAATGGAACGAAGCTGCCTGGCGTTGTCCAGAGAGTCGTCCTGCCAGAAGTAGTCCCACGGCAATGGCAGTGCTTTTTGAATAGATCGGAAGACCCGGCAAGTCGTAGCCGGTCATGGGTAGAAAGAGCCAACCACCAATAACGGAGAAGAGAACTGCACGGTGAGGTTTGAGTGTGAAGAAGAAGAATATTGAGATGGGGATCCACCCGAAAAGCATTAAGGGGATTGTAAGCATTCTGTTTCCTTCTGGCTATAGTTGCGAAGAGTATAGATCTGCACCTGGGAGGCCAAGACCGGTCAAGTGTCTGAAGGAGATGAGGCAGCCTATAACAGCCAGAAGGATAAGCGTTGCATATAAATCTTGTTGTGTGCTTGAAAGCTGCTCTTTTTTGAGCCCGTATAGTGTCATGAGATAGGCTGGGACGTCGTTGGTGGTGATAGCGAGTATTGCCCCGAAGTATCCGCCAATTTTGAAAAAAAGAGGCAGGCATATGACCATGTATATAAATTTAAGTAAATTGGCCAAGGCGGAAAATTTGGGTTTGCCTATGGCATAAAGGGCCCGGTCGATTGTGCTGTGCAGTAAAAATGGCCATATACCGAGTGCCAGTAAAGGTAGCATCCATCCAGCCATTTTATATCGGTCATCATACAATGTAATGATGAGTAAATCTCCAAAGCTTGCCATAAGTGCGACAATTGCGATCAGTGGAAGCAGTAAAAATTTTCTTTTGTCTAAAATATTCCGTCGTAATTCGCAGCGTGTAAGATGTGAGTACTGCGCAATCAGTGGGTAAAGAACTTTACTGGATAACTGGGTGGTTATCTGTTTTGGGATTTCTGCAAAGATGATGGCTATATTGTATACGCCAAAGAGGGCAAAGGGGAAAAGTTTGCCTAAAATAAATTTGTCGGCTTGACTCGCTGAAAACATCATGGCTGTGGAAACGAAAATCCATTTGCCGAAGTTAAACAATTCGCTGGCTGCTGCTTTGTTGAATAAGAAACGATTGCGATGTGTTGTGTCGAGAAAATGGCTCCACAATGTCTTGATTGAGCTGGAAATTAGTCCGCCACAGATGAGTGCCCATATGTTCTGGTATTGATAGGCAAGCCCAATCATGACGACGAGACCAATGGCTTGGGTCGTTAATTCCATGATGGTTAATTTCCCAAAGCGGAGACTCTTGTTCAGAGTAAAAATTGATGTAGCATTAAATCCAGCAATGAGGCTACTGAGCCCAATGACGGGAATGATCTTGCTTAAGATGGGTTCTTGGTAGAAGAGTGCCAGGGGGGGGGCTATCATAAAGGTTAAAAGCCAGATGATGAACCCTCTTATAATTTGTACTGTCCAGGCAGTATTGAGAAAAACAGGGTCTGTGCCGTGTTTGCTCTGGATAATTGCGGGGCCTACGCCAACGTCTGAAAAGAGATTGAGCCCGATGATAAAGACCTGTGCCAGGGCCATGACTCCGAAGAGTTCAGGTACCAGGAGCCGAGTTAAAATCAGATTGCCGGCCAGCCGAGTGAGTTGCGAGAAACCATAGGCCGATATGACGATGGCTGCGCCTTGGTATGCTTTTGTGCCTGACAGGCGTTTGGTGTCCACAATAGGTATGAGTCGCCTTGGGTTTGAATGCGGTTCAGTGGAGTGAGTTGTGCTTGGGGCCCAGCAGTGTATGAATCTGATGCAGGTTGTTGTTAATATCCTCGTGGTTGATTGTTCGCCCAGTATGATTTTGGTATTTTTCCAGTATTAACAGCAGGCCCGCGACGGCACCATCTATAAATTCAGTTTGTTTGTAGCTGAATACTACGTTCTTTTTTGTCGTTGCAAGAGTCATGAGGATCTCTTCCAGCTTGGAATCGTTAGTTCGGCGCAGATTTCTGCCAAAGGAAACCCGGAATTCTTGTATGTCCTCAGATGATGTAGTTGCTGTGTCGGCAGGACGGATTCTGGTTTGCTTCTCTTGTGACAGGTAGTAGCGCCAGAATGAAAAACGGGCGATGAGGGTACGGAGAAGAATTAGGCCATCGGAGGCATATCTGACAAAGAGTTGAGGCTCCTGGAGGATACGCCACGCCCATTCCAGACCGATTTTTTGTGTGAGCTGAGGAGCTCGACGGACTGTACCTGCGAGAAAATTGATAGTGGCCCCCAAGTGACTGATGATCTTGACCTCAAGTCGATCACGGTTCCGTTCTATCCATTGTGTACCCTTCTTGGCCCCGAGAGCGACGAGAAGGATATCCGGTTTTGTTTTGTTAATGGCGGCAATAATCGTATCAGTGCTCATTTCCTCAACAGTGCCGAAGCCTGGATTAAGAGCACCGACAGCATGGAGCCCCCCTTGGTCTTTGTTGATTTGCTTGAGGGCCTGTTCAGCTGCGTCACTTTCACCGCCAAACAAAAAGATAGAGAGTTTTGTGTCTGCGGTTTTGTCCTGGTGGAGTTCCTGGATCAGGGTTGAGCCGGCAACAGTCTCTGTCATAGGATAGCCGAGGAGTCTGGCCAGCCACAGGAGTGGCTTGCCGTCCAGGGTCACAATGTCGCTGTTGATGATGGCTGCGCGAAAGGCGGGGTCTTTGAACGACTGGACCACCCAGTTGACATTGATGGTGGAAAGGACTGTGTTGTAGGGTAGTTTTGCCTTTTTGTGCAGAAGTTGTTTCGTGCCCTCAAGGGTAAGATTGTCCACGGGTAGGCCAAACAGGCACCAGACATCCCGTTGGAGGTCCTGCTTGATCCGATCGTGCTCCGCATTGCAGGCCGGTTCTTTGATCATACCGCCCCTTTTGAGAACAAAACCGCCGGTATGGTTTTAAATAGAATTTTCATGTCCAGCCAGAGGGACCAGTGCTCAATATATTCCAGGTCCAACTCAAGCCATTTTGTGAAAGGAAGATTGCTTCTGCCCGAGATCTGCCAGATACAGGTAAGTCCCGGTTTGACGCTGAAACGTTTGCGCTGGATGCCCTTGTCGAAAAGGTCTACATCCCGAATGGACATGGGGCGGGGCCCCACCAGACTCATATCACCGGAGATGACATTAAACAGTTGAGGGAGTTCGTCCAGGCTGGTTCTGCGGATGAATTTGCCTACCCGTGTCACCCGGGGATCATCGGTTATTTTAAAGATCGGGCCTTCTGCTTCGTTGAGGTGTTCAATTTCTTTCAGGCGATCTTCAGCATCATGGTACATGGAACGAAATTTGAACATTGGAAAGAGGTGTTTGCGCAGGCCGACCCGTTGCTGGACAAACAGGACTGACCCTGGCGAGTCCAGTCTGATGGCTATGGCCGTCAGAGCCATCAGGGGCAGAAACAATGGTGTGGCCAGCAGAATCAGTGAAAGATCAATGATTCGTTTGATGAAAAGTTGGGCATCGTCCTGAGCCACCGGCTCCATGGCCAGTAGAGGGGTGTGGCCAACCTGGGTCAAAGTGACTCGGGCGGTCTGGACCCTGAAAAGGTCGGCCATGAAACGGAGTTTGATTCCCTCTTCTTCACAGGCAAGGGCAATGGGTTCGGCGTCTTGTAGGAGAGAGCGCGGAATGGCAACGATGACCTCGTCAATGACATGATCTTTCAGACAGGCACTGATTGTTTCCACCGTACCGATAACAGGTATGCCATTTATGTCGCTACCGACTCGGGTTGGATCCGGGTCTAAATGCCCGACAATGGTGATGCCCCATTCACTTTGTTTCAGCAGGTCATGGACGACCTCTTTGGCGCGCTCGCCGGTACCGACAATGAGCAGACGCAGAGCATTGGTATTGTCTCTCGTGGTTTTTTTGAAATAGGTGAGTGACCAGAGTCGGATAAGAAACAGGCAGATAAATTCGAAGAGGGCAAAGGCCAGGATCACCAAGCGGCTGATGTAGTCAATTTTTAGAAAAAAGAGAATGCCAAGGAGCAGGCCAAAGGCCAAGCCAAGCGCGCGGAAAATGGCCCAGGCGTATCGCCCTGTTGTCATGTCTCGAGGGCTGTTGTAGGCACCGCTGTATGACAAGAAGCTGACGATAAACGTCAACTGCAGGGGGACAAGAAAGAGATGTTCGAAGATGTTGATCGGCTTGTCGTTGCGAAAGATAGTTCCCAGCCATATGGCCAGAAAAAATGCCAAAATGGTCAGGCAGATGTCTAACGTAAAAACGATGCGATCAAGTTCTTTGCTTCTGTTGTCGTACATGAAAGAGTGGTTTAGGTGTGTTGCATGGTTAACTTGAAATTCATGACCTTGGGTTTGAGGCTGTCATGTTCTGTCACTCTGTGAGAGAGTGAAAACTGAATCTTATCTGGCGATATTATTTTTTATGAAACCCGTGTAGTGGGGCCAGAATGCCTTGATGAAATCAAGACCGGTCGTTTTGGCCTGATCACGTTCCGTATTGGAAAAGGGGACTGAGACCCGTACAAAGGCATGCTGCTGATTGTTTTGTCCTAGTTTGTTGAGCAGCGTTGCGATTTTGATTTGGAAAAGGTGGGGTGAGCTTTTGTGGCCCGCCTGATACCAGTACAAGATCAGCTCTTTTCTTTCTCCAAGGGTTGCGACTAATTCCGCATAATGGAGGGTGTCGTCTCCAATGGTCAGTTCGTGTATGGTCGGTTTGTCAATGGTCCAGCCCTGGCTTGGAAAACAGACCAGGGGGGAGTGTGCGGCCGTCAGTTTGTCGATGGTGTAATAATGACCGATATAGAGGGCTGCCTGTTGTTGTTCTTTGGTGTAATTAGTGAAGACAAAGTCGTCCAGAGCCAGCATTTCGTAAATGCCTTTTTCCAGGGGGACTTCTATGCCTGCCCGGTATCCCTCGATGTTTTGCAGGGAATCTTTCAGGGGCAGTCCATTGACGCCGCTGCCCTGGAGCACAGCACTCTTATAGGCAAGAAGGCAGGTCCCGAGCAGGATCAAGACTAATAAGAGCCACTTGTTATCTTTTTTGTTTCCCAACGTTCCAGAATCCTTTGCAAGAGGAAGAGTATTAACAGGGCGATACCAAAGATGACCAGGCCCATGATGGTGTGTACGGTGCCGGTGGTCCAGTCGAGCCGGAAATAATGAAAGACCAGAACCAGGGTGAGAACGCGAATGACATTGACAAGAAAAGCCACCGGAATACTGAGGAGGACCAAGGTGACCTTGGAGAATGTCTTTTGCAGAGTAAAGTAGCCGAAGATCAGGCTCAGGGTAGTAATACTGATGATGTATCGCATCCCGCTGCAAGCCTCGATCACCTGGAAGGTCTTGGTTGGGATATGGATAATATTGCCTTCCCTAAAAACGGGTATATTCAGCAGTTGAATAATGAATCCGCTGGTCTCTGAAACCTTGAGTTGCAGAGGGACGGTAATGGCGGAATAGATCTGGTTGGGGATGGGGATGAGCAGGATCAGCAGGATGATGGGCATGGCCAGTTTTTTGAGGACATCGAGGCCGAAAAAATAGACCAGGATGCTGAGCAGAGTTGTGATCAGGGCAAGGCTGTTCAGGGAAGTACTGATCAGCAGGAGACCAGCGAAGTAGATAATGCTTGCCAGGGCTACAAGAGGGGCGCAGAGGGAGATATTGCCTTGTGTGATGGGGAGCTCGTCGCGTTTGAGCCAGACCATGTAAAAGATAATGGGGATGGTCAGGAAGGCGTGAGAGTACTCTTCCAAGTGGTACCAGAGGATGGACAACTCCCGCAGGGCCGGGATGTAAGCGATGACAAACAATCCCAGGGTGAGAGCGAGTGGGATGTGTATGTTTAATTTTTTCATAGTGGGACGTGATTTCTGGGTCTTATTGAACTTCTTTGCTAATTCTTATCATAATTCAGGAGCTTCTGAAAGGTGAATGGTCGAAAAAGATCGCTTGGGTTGCATTTAGTGGTTTCTGAGGAGATGCCTGTTATTTGGGCTGCGTTGGCAGAAAAAGAAGATTGCGACCTTGATTATCAAATCTCAGGGAATATAATTAAACACAGAAAGAATGGTCTTCCATAAAGAGTGTCCCGTGGCTCTTCTGGCGGCCAGGTCTTTTGCCGTGTGTGCCTTTGGGTGCTCAGGGGCGATGGCGTTGGCCATGGCCGAAACTCAAACGGAGGAACTGTATGGAATTAAAGGTTGAAGCCCGGAATGTGGAATTGCGAAAAGGCTGGCAGGAAAAGATCGAGGAAGAGAGAGAAAAGTTGGTTCGCCATTATGCCAATTTTGTCCTTCATCTCCGGGTCTCCATCGAGGGGACGACACATCACAAGGAAGGGGGGTTTGAGGTGAAACTGGTTGCTTCAGTGCCCAGTGATACGGTTGTGGTTTCACGAAAAGGAGAAAGTGTTCGGCCTCTTCTGGTGGAGGCCTTTGATGTGCTGGCGCTGCAGCTTAAGGAACAGCAGCGCAAAAAAAGAAAGGCCCAGAAGTTGGGTGGTGCCGTGGTTGATACCAGCAATACGGGAGTGATCCGCAAGCTCTCGCCTTTTGAGTCGTACGGTTTTATCGGTACCCTGGATCAGCGTGAGATCTATTTTCACGAGAATGCCCTCAAGGATGTGGCCATGGAGCAGCTGGCCGAGGGCGATGAGGTGACCTATGGCGAGACCGTTGGTGATAATGGTCCGCAGGCCTCCTGGGTGCGTGTTGCCCGGTAGCCGTTTCGGTCGTTGTTGATCGTTTATTATAAAAAGGGCCCGATTTGGCGTAGTGCTGAGTCGGGCCCTTTTTTGTTTTTTTGTCGTTCTTTGTTCTCCTTGCCATGAGGTCTGGCCAATGGTACATTTTCAGCCTTGTTGACCTTTTTGTTTATCCATTTGATATGATTCAGGGAGTCAGATTATGACCTTGCAGCAGCAGGACCTTGGGGCTGAGTATTTCCGCCTCGAGCGCGATCAGATCATGGCCAGGATTGCGGCCCGTAAAGAGGAGTTGGCTGACCGTCTTCTTATCCTCTGCCATCATTACCAGCAGCAGGATCTGTTTCAGTTTGCCGATCTGACCGGGGACTCGCTCAAGCTCTCTCGCGAGGCCGCAGCCATACAGGATCGGGAGTTCATTGTCTTCTGCGGCGTCCATTTCATGGCCGAGGCGGCCGATATCCTGGCCCAGCCGCACCAGAAGGTGATCTTGCCGCATCTGGATGCCGGTTGTCCCATGGCCGATATGGCCTCGGTCGGCGCCGTGGTCCGGGCCTATCGTGATCTGCTGACGGCGCAGGTGGTGGCCGATGAGGCCGCCCTGGTGCCGGCGACCTATGTCAATTCCTCTGCCGCGATCAAGGCCTTTGTCGGTGAACGGGGTGGCTCGGTCTGCACCTCATCCAATGCCGAAAAGATCCTTGCCTGGGCCCTGGGTCGGGGCGAGAAGGTCTTTTTCTTTCCTGATCAGCACCTGGGCCGGAACTCGGCCATGGCCCTGGGTATCCCAGAGGACGAGATCCTCCTCTGGCGTCGCGGCGAACTCCTGGGCGGCAATAGTGTGGCGGACCTGCGCCGGGCCAGAATCCTGCTCTGGGACGGGTATTGTGAAGTGCACATGAAGTTTCTACCCGATCAGGTCAGGCGCTGGCGGCTTGAAGAGCCGGATGTCCGGATCATTGTCCATCCCGAATGCGCGCATGATGTCCTGAAACTGGCCGATGAATATGGCTCCACCGAGGCGATCATCAAGGCGGTCAGCCAGTCGCCTGTGGGCAGCAAGTGGGCCGTGGGCACCGAGGTCAATCTTGTAGAACGTCTCCATCGCACCTATCGGGACAGGCAGGTCCATCTCCTGTCCTCTTCGGCCTGTGAGTGCACGACCATGGATTGCAACCAGCCGGTCAATCTCCTCTGGGTCCTTGATAACCTGGCCGCCGGGCGGGTGGTCAACCAGATTACGGTCGAGCCGGAAATCGCCCGGCAGGCTGCCAAATCTCTCGAGCAGATGCTCGCCATCTGAGGCGGAACCACCCATGAAAGAAGTCTATCTGATTGATGGAAACGCCTACATCTACCGGGCCTATCACGCCATCCGGCCGCTGATCAACAGCCATGGCCTGGCCACCCACGCCATCTTTGGTTTTGCCTCCATCCTGCGCCGCATTCTGCGCGAGAAAGCGCCCAGCTACCTGGCCGTGGCCTTTGACAGTCGCGGCCCGGTCTTCCGGCATCAGCTCTATCCTGAGTATAAGGCCAATCGTCCGCCCATGCCTGAGGATCTGGTCTGTCAGATTCCCTTTATCAGGGAGCTGGTGGCGGCCCATGGCATTCTGACCCTGGAAGAGGTCGGGCTTGAGGCCGATGATCTCCTGGCCGCGGCCGCTAAATGTCTGGCGGCCCAGGGATATCGGGTGGTGATCGTCTCCGGTGACAAAGACCTGGCCCAGTTGGTCAGTGATCAGGTCTCGGTCTGGGAGCCCATGCGTGATGTCCAGCTTGATGTGGCAGGGGTGGGCGCCAAATACGGGGTCAGTCCGGACCAGCTTCTCGACTATTTCGCCCTGATCGGTGACAGCTCGGATAATGTTCCCGGGGTCCCGGGGATTGGTCCCAAGACCGCGGCCCGGCTGATCAGTGAGCACGGCAGCCTCGAAGAGGTGTACGAGCAGCTCTCGGCCATGAAAAAATCCAAGCTCAAGGAGTCGCTTGGGGACAACCGGGAGAAGGCCTTTCTCTCCCGTGACCTGATTCGCCTGAAAAACGATTGTGCGGTCCCTGAGGCCCTGGCCAGCTATGTTCTGCCGCAGCCGGATGAGGACCGCTTGCAGGCCCTGTATCGGGAGCTTGAGTTCAACAGTCTGGTCACTGACCAGGTGGCCCGCGACATTCAAGATGCGGCCAGGCCGGTGCCCACGGCCGGGTTTGTCCTGGTGCAGAGCGAAGAGCAGTTGGCGGAGCTTCTTGTGGCGGCAGGTCAGGCAGAGCTGCTGGTCCTGGATACCGAGACCACTTCCCTGGATACCAGTCGGGCCCAGCTGGTCGGGATCTCGTTGTGTGTTGATCTGGATCGGGCCTGGTATATCCCTCTGGGCCATGTTGTGGCGGAGGGCCGGTCCGATGAGGCGGGAGCGCCGGTGCAGGCGAAGATGTCGAATGAGTCGGCTGTCCTGCAGCCAGGCCAGCTGCCCCGGGATCTGGTGATGGCCAGGTTGCGGCCTCTCCTTGAATCACCGGCCCTGGCCAAGCTTGGCCATAATATCAAGTATGATTATCTTGTCCTGCGGGCCACGACCGGGATTTGTCTGGCCGGTCCGCTCTATGACACCATGGTGGCCAGCCATCTCATCGATCCCCTGGCCCGTTCGCGTAAACTCGATGACCTCTGTTTTGAACAGGGACTGAGACTCACCGCTTTTACTGAGGTGGTGGATGATCCCAAGGAAGATGGCTGTTTTGCCCGCGTTCCCCTGGAGATGGCCCGGGACTACAGCTGTGAGGATGTTTATGGTGCCCTTGTCCTGTGGCGGGCCTTTGCCCCTCGTCTGGATGAGTTGGGCCTGACTCGTCTCTTCTACGAGGTCGAGACCCCGGTCCTGACGATTCTGGCCGAGATGGAACACCTCGGAATCACGGTCTCACCCGAGATCCTGGCCGAGCTGGCCGAGGAGTTCCAGGCCAGGCTCAAGATCCTGGAACAGGAGATCTATCTTCTGGCTGGCCATGAGTTCAATATCCAGTCGCCCAAGCAGCTGGGAGTCATTCTCTTTGATGAGCTTGGCCTCCCCCATGGCAAAAAGATCAAGACTGGCTATTCCACTAATGCCGCCGTCCTGGAAAAACTGGCCCCCAAACATGAACTGCCGGCCCGGATCATCGCCTATCGCAATATGGCCAAACTCCTCTCGACCTATGTCGAGAAACTGCCTGGCCTGATTGATCCGATTTCGGGCCGGGTTCATACCTCGTTCAACCAGACCGTCACCGCTACTGGCCGCCTGTCGTCGAGCAACCCCAACCTCCAGAACATCCCCATTCGCAGCGAGGATGGAGGTCGTATCCGTCAGGCCTTTGTCCCTGGTGATGGGTTGATCTTCCTGTCCGCTGATTATTCCCAGATCGATCTCCGGGTCCTGGCCCATTATTCCCGGGACGCGGCCCTGCTGAAGGCCTTTCGTGACAATGAAGATGTCCATAGCCGGACTGCGGCCGAGCTCTTCAATGTCTCACCTCTCCTGATCACCTCGGAGATGCGGCGGGTGGCCAAGAGTATCAATTTCGGCATTGTCTACGGGATGAGCAGTTTTGGTCTGGCAGGTCAGCTCAATATCGGCCGGAATGAGGCGCAGCGTTTTATTGACCGCTATTTTCAGCTCTACAGCGGGGTCAAGACCTTTATGGAAGAGATCGTGGCCCAGGCCCGCAGAGACGGCTATGTGACCACCCTGCTGGGTCGGCGACGGCCCCTGCTTGATATTGCAGGCAAGAACAGAAACCAGCGCGAGTTTGCTGAGCGGATGGCGATCAATACTCCGATCCAGGGGACGGCTGCCGATATTATCAAGCTGGCCATGATCCGGGTGGATGAGCGTTTGACAACAGAGGGGCTGAGCGGTCGTCTGCTCCTGCAGATCCATGACGAGCTGGTCCTGGAATTGCCCGAGGCCGAGCTGGCCCGGACGCGTGAGGTGGTGGTCCAGGCCATGGAGCATGCCCTGGAACTGGCCGTGCCACTGGTGGTCAACTGCGAAGTGGGGACGAGTCTTGCCAAAGGGTGAGAGAGGGGCTTGCGGGAGGAGTTGAAGCAGGATTTGGCTGGTGTTGATGCCAACGTT
Organism: uncultured Desulfobulbaceae bacterium; assembly: GCA_937910875.1. Taxonomy (GTDB): domain Bacteria; phylum Desulfobacterota; class Desulfobulbia; order Desulfobulbales; family Desulfocapsaceae; genus Desulfatifera. Next base: position 12,229 of record CALENA010000189.1, read on the forward strand.
GTCTGTTTTTTGAGCTTTTACAATATAGATTTACTGTGGTGAGCTTGGCCCGGTGGGAGCAGGAAGGTCCCTGACCGGCTACGCTCCGCCCGAAACATGAACGACGTTCCGCCGCCCATGTTTCAGATACGCCGGTCAGGGACCTTCCTGCTCCCACCTCTTCCCATTCCTGCTCTGGGGAATAGATTTTGGTTGGACCGCTAGTGAATAAGTGACTCACCAACAAGCAATCCCGCCCTGCTGTCTCGTTCAGCAGGGCGGGATTTGTCTTTCAGATGGAAGCTGGCAGGTCTCAGTCGCGTTCGTGCAGCGGCACAAAGGGGCGCAGCACCGGACCGGTATAGATCTGACGTGGTCGGCCGATCTTGGTGTCCGGGTCCAGGGTCATTTCGTGCCAATGGGACATCCAGCCGGGCAGGCGGCCCAGGGCAAACATGACCGTGAACATGTTGGTTGGGATGCCCATGGCCCGGTAGATGATACCGCTGTAGAAGTCAACATTGGGGTAGAGATTGCGGCTGACAAAGTAGTCATCGTTTCGGGCGATATCTTCCAGTTCCAGGGCGATATCCAGCAGCGGATCTTTGAAGTTGAGGGCGGCCAGGGTCTGATGGCAGGCCTTCTTGATGATTGCCGCCCGCGGGTCAAAGGTCTTGTAAACCCGATGGCCAAAGCCTGAGAGGCGGAAGGGGTCCTTGGGGTCTTTAGCCTTGGCAATGTACTTGTCAAAATCGTTGTTGTCGCGGTGGATGGCCTCGAGCATCTCAATGACGGCCTGATTGGCCCCGCCGTGCAGGGGGCCCCACAGGGCGCTGACTCCGGCCGAGATGGAGGCATAAATATTGACCCCGGCGCTACCCACCATGCGGACCGTGGAGGTGGAGCAGTTCTGCTCGTGGTCGGCGTGGAGGATCAGGAGCTTGTTCAGGGTGGCCACCACCTCTGGCTGGACCACGTAAGGGATCACGGGTCGATCGAACATCATGTTGAGGAAGTTACCGCAGTAAGAGAGGTCGGCCCGCGGATAGATCAGCGGGTGACCGATGGATTTCTTGTAGGAAAAGGCGGCAATGGTCCGGATCTTGGACATCAGTCGGGCGGCGGTGGAGATGAAGGCCTCGTAGGGGTCGGGCTGGACGGTCATCTCCGGGTAGTAGTTGCACAGGACATTGACCATGGTCGACAGGATCGACATAGGTGAGGCATTGGGGGGAAAGTGATCAAAGAAATGGATCATATCCTCGTGCAGAAGGGCGTAGCGGGCCAGGAGTTCACGGAAGTCGTTGAGTTCCTGACGGGTGGGCAGCTCGCCGTGCAGGAGCAGATAGGCCACCTCGACAAAGGAGCAGCGTTCGGCCAACTCCTCAATGGCATAGCCTCGATAGTTGAGTATTCCCTCCTTGCCATCGAGAAAGGTGATGTCGCTGCGGCAGGAGCCGGTGTTCATGTAGCCGGAGTCAATGGTGATATGGCCGCTGTCTTTGAGCAGGGAACGGATGTCGATTGCTTTTTCCCCTTCACTGCCCTCAATGATAGGCAGGGAGTAGGTGGTGTCGTCAATGATGAGTGTTGCGTTTTTTTCTGCCATGGTGAATTCCTGTGCTGACGGTGACGGGAGAGCTGTCTTCCCGGTGTGCAGGTTTTGGTTATTCCGGCGTTCTGTGGTGCAGAAGGAAGTGATGCGCAGTGTGCTGAAATACTGTACACTGCTTGCCTGCTGCCGGAGGGATACAAGATGGCCCGGAGGCGGATGGCCTGTCTCCTGGCACCACGGCTTGGAGTCAGGAGGTAAGGAGCGCGGATGGTGTCTACCGCTTGAGCCGGCCTTGAGTGGGCTTTTTAATTCAAGATGGCAATATACCTGCTTTGCTGGAAGAAAGCAAGTCAGCGGCAAAACTGGAACCAAATTTGACCTGTGACTCTGGCTTGCTAACTGATTAAAAACAAATAATATCTACCTCAGGTAGTCTTGGTGAAGGCCGGAGGTGGATTGTCACTGAGAAGCTGAATTTATGAAACAGATGCCTTGTTGTCTGGCACCGGTGAGTACCCTGTATCTCCGTCGTCTGGCCCAGTTTGAAGAAGAAGTCACCCTCTACCCGGTCAGTTGTGAAAAACTGGCCGCCGGTCGAAGTGATCGGGCGTGGCTGGATGATGTCTTGAGTGGTGGCGCCAGAATTGTCCAGCTGCGGGACAAGGAGAGCTCGGATCGTAAGCTCCTGGAAAAGGCCAGGTATTTTCGGGAAAAAACCCGTGAGGCCGGGGCCCTGTTCCTGGTCAATGATCGGCTTGATATTGCCCTCTTGTCGGCGGCCGATGGCCTGCATGTGGGCCAGGACGATCTGCCTCCGGCGGAAATTCGTATCCTGGCCCCGGATCTCTTGATTGGTCAATCCTGTAATACCCTTGATCAGGTCAAGGCCTTGGGCCGGGCCGTGGCGCGCAGTGAATCGCCGGTTTCCTATTTCAATATTGGACCACTCTATCCCACGGGCACGAAAGAGGGGCTCAAGACCTTTCTCGGGCCGCAGGCCGTGGCCGAGTTTTCTCGGGCCTGCTCTCTTCCCTTTACGGTGATGGGCGGGATCAAGCTTGAGCATGTGGCGGAGTTGTGCGGTGTAGGGGCCAGGAGGATTGCCGTGGTCACGGCGATCAGCCAGGCGAAAAATATGGCCGCGGAAACCCGCCGCTGGATTGAAGCGATTCAGACGGCCCGTTCGGAGGCGGTGTGATGCTGCAGGAACAGGAAATCGTCGCAGAGCAGGAGGAGATTGCTCTGTTTATCCGTTATGGCGTGGCCGAGACTGAACAGTTGCAGGCCCTGGCCCTTCTGGAGCGTTACGGCCATGATTTTCTGGGGTTGACGCTCCTTAGATTTTATTATACCAGCCTGCCCGATGTCCATGACGAGTCCCTGAACCGTATCGTCCTGATGACCCAGCACAATGGTCTCTTTCTCTTTGCCCTGTCCAGCCGTACCCACGACTATCTCTGTCTGGCCGACTCCCGGCAGCAGGCGGTCTGGCTGGGCGAGTTTGCAGCAGGTCTTGATGATCCGGCACTCCTGACCTCTCTTGGTTTTGCGGATGCCGAGGCCTTCCGCGCTTTTTGTTCCGATTTGAAGGCCTGTCCTGAGTACCAGCCGATCAGTTCAGCTGATTCCGGTCTCTGCCCATCCTGCTTTGTCCCGGTTGGAGAGATTCATCGTCTGGGCTGTCCAGTGGAGGTCTGTCCCTGGTGTGATGCCCAGTTTAATTATTGTTCCTGCCGTTATGAGCATCTGGGCGTCGAGGAGATTGACAGCGAGTCTCAGCTTGAGCAGCTGGAACAGATCCTCAACGACAAGGGGCGCGTTCCCTTTGCTCGAGAACACGCCCCATCTTTCCCCGTCGCTGTTCAATCCGATGAAGATTCGGATCTGGCGGACTGATCGAGTTTTTTCTTGCAGGTTGACCTGTTACTTGCGCCCGTCAATAGATTTTAAATAACGGAACAGATCCGAGTCTGAGGACAGGACCAGTGAGGTATTGCTGCCGATCATGGTCCTGTAGCTTTCCAGGGTCTTGATAAAGGCGTAGAAGTCAGGGTCCAGTCCGTAGGCCTGGCCGTAAATCCTGGTGGCCTCGGCATCGGCCTGGCCCATGATCGTTACGGCCTCGCGTTTGGCTGAGGATGTGATTTCCTTAAGTTCCCGATCGACCTTACCCAGGATCTCGGCCTTTTGTCCTTCGCCGGTGGAACGTTTTTCGGCCGCGATTCGTTTACGCTCGGAGATCATCCGGTCATAGACCTTGAGCCGCACCGACTCGATGTAGTTGACCCGTTTGAACATGACATCGATCAGCTCGATCCCGTACTGCGGGGTTACCTTGGCTGCGGTGGCAAGGATATGAGCGGTGATCTGGTCCCGTCCCTGTTGCGGGGAAGCGCCTGGATTGCGATTGGTCGAGGTCATGGTATCCATGGACCAGTCTGAACTGCGGATAATTTCAGTCAGGTCATTTTTGTTGACCATGTCGCGGACCGTTCCATCGATGATGTCATCGAGCAGGGACTGGGCCCGAGACTCGGTCTTGACCGCCTGCATGTATTTGAGTGCGTCGGAGATTCGCCAGCGGGCGGTGACATCAAGATAGACATAGGTCTTGTCATTGGTGGGAATTTGATTGGGGTCTCCATCCCAGATCTGGATTTTCTTTTCAAAAAGGTTGACCGTCTGAACAAAGGGGACCTTGAGGTGCAGACCGGCATCGGTGATCGGTCTCCCGACCGGGGCCCCGAACTGGGTGATCATGGCCTGCTTCCCCTCAGTAAGGATGAAGAAACCATCGTAGATGACGATGGCTGCCAGCACGACCAGGCCGACGAGGAAAAATTGCAGTGTTTTTTTCATGGTGAGATTCCTTGGCTGTTATTTGCCGGCAGCGGCTTTTGTTCCGGTGAGATTCAGCAGGGGCAGAGGTGAACTCTGGCCCTCGTCCATGATATAGATAGACTGGACTGAGGGCAGGATTTCCTGCATGGTTTCCACGTACATACGCTGGCGAGTCACTTTTGTGTAATTCTTGTACTCCTTGAGGATATCTTTGAAGCGTTCGGTCTCGCCCTTGGCGTCATTGATCCGGCTGACTGAATACCCGTGTGACTCTTCGACCATCTGCAAGGCGCTACCCCGGGCCTTGGGGATCACCCGGTTATAGGTCTCTTCGGCCTCGTTGACCAGCCGTTTCATGTCCTGATCGGCCTCGTTGACCTCGTTGAAGGCCGGCTTGACCTGATCGGGCGGGTTGATATCCTGGAACTGGACTGTGCCGACGGAGATGCCGGATTCGAGCATGTTGAGCTGTGTCTGGATCTCGTTCTTGACGCCGGCGGCCAGGACATCACGGTTGCTGAGGACGTAGTCAAAATCCATGTTGCCGACGATTCGGCGGGTCACACTCTCGGAGACATCACGCACGGCCTGCCGCACATCCTTGACCTTGAAGAGAAAGTTCTGTGGGTCCATGACCCGGTACTGGACGATCCATGCAACATTGATGACGTTCTTGTCGGCCGTGAGCATCAGGGATTCCATGTCATAGCCGCGTCGGTCAAAGGTGGTCTGCTGGCCAGGGGAGCGGCTGCGGAAGCCGAATTCTTCCTTGCGGATCTCTTCTACGTCGACCTTGTGCAGGACATCGATGAAGGGGATCTTGAAATGGAGGCCGGCCTGGACCGTCTGGCTGTACTCACCCAGGCGCAGGATCACCCCGACTTCACTGGGGGCGATCTTGAAAAACGAGGCATAAACTGCCTGAAGCAGGATGACAAACAGGATGATCGAGAAAATCTTCCCCAGTCCCGCCATGGGATTGGGCGGCCCATTCTGTTCGGGGGTTCCCCCGGACTTGCTTTTTTTCGGTCCGGAAAAATAATCCTGGATCTTGCTGATCAGTTGGGCCACCATTTCTTCGGGTGACTGGGGGCGTTTCTTCTGACCCCACGGTGGTTGTTGGTCGTTGGGCATGAGGGTATTCTCCTGGGTTATTGACAGTCGGCCTGGAAATGGCAAGTGCCGGTTACGTTTATTGGAGTGTTCGTGTTCTGGGCGCTGGGCTGATCGGCTGCCGAATCACAGCTGAATTAACACAGATAAGTCTTTGTAAAGGGATTACAAGCGTTGCGGGAACGATTTCTCACGATGGATGAACTGGCTTCAGGGGTGATGGCGATCAGCATAGATAGAATAAATCTTACCGGCAGTCTTCCGGATTGTAAAGGAAAAGCGAAATGGTGTCCGCCAGGAAGAGGGCAGGGTGGTGGTAGACCTGAAGGTATTGGGGCGGGTTATTGATAGGTCGCGGCCTTCAGGGCCGCGTGCCAGCTGCTGACCACCAGGGTGCATGTCAGTGTAAAGAGCAGGGCCTGGAACCAGAAGGAATGTTTGAGGAGGCTGAGTGGCTTCCGGTCAAGAAACCAGCCGGCCATGAGTCCGACTATCAGGCCGGCCAGGTGGGCCCCGAAGTCCGTATTTTCTCCCGAGCTGCCGAGCATGGCCAAAAGGGCTGCACCTGACATCAGGGGGATGAGGAGGTGCTGGCCTGTTCGTTGTTGTCGTTGTTTGTGGCCCATGGATGAGAGCATGCCGATGATCCCGAAGACGGCGGTGGAAAAGCCGACAAAATGGTGTCCGGGGCCGTGCCAGAGGACATTGAGCAGATTTCCGCAGACACCGACCAGCAGCAGGGCAAAGAGTCCTAGCCCGTTGCCGGTCAGCCGGCACAAGGCATGGATGAGCACAGCCCCGATCAGGCAGTTTCCCAGGAGGTGGACGGCATCGGCATGCAGGGTCAGGGGAGTGAGCAGTCGCCACCACTGGCCCTGGTTGAGGATAGCGTTTGAGTCTCCGCTGCCGGCGAGAAACCAGATTGATGAGCCATCCCAGGGGCCGGTGATGGACGAGAAGAGCATCAGGCCACCGATGAGCAGCAGGGTTGGAGGTTGGAGCAGAGGGGTAAAATCTTCGTCTGGCTGGATGGGTGGCGGTGGCCAGTTCCGGTTTTCCTGGTCATAGGTGACCAGTTCATACAGTGCTGCCTCCCGCAGTCTGTCTGGAACCAGAATCTGCAAACCATCATTGGTCTGTTCGATTCGGTGCGGAATCTTGACCGCCTGGAGGACCAGGGTGCAGGTGGTGACCCTCGCCTCATCCCGGCTGTTGAGGATGACCTGGTCGTGGGCAGATTCTTGAGTGTGCGGGTCCATGGCCGGAAGGGGAGTGGGTGGAAGATTTTTGTCAGGTTTATGATATGGTAGCCACCAGGACGTGCTTTGGCAATGGCAACATGGGAACTCTTGGGGGCGGGCGCGAAACGGACATGGATACATGTGCCAGGAGCGGAAGTGGGACGGTTTATAGGCGGATGAAGGGGCGGGGTGGAATTGTCAGCTGTCTGAGGTGTGTGTGACGGAGAATACGTCAGTTGGGAGGTTGGAGAAGTGCGAGAGGAAATTGTCTTCTGTCTTGCTGAAATGCGGGCACAAAAAAAGGGTTACAGTCAGTTGACTGCAACCCTGAATTATTGGTGCCGAAGGCGAGACTCGAACTCGCACAAGGATACCCTCACTAGACCCTGAACCTAGCGCGTCTACCAATTCCGCCACTTCGGCATAACGATGGCAATATGCCTTTGCAGCGGACTTTTGTCAAGGCTTTCTTGGTGGTGGATAGAAAAAAGAACTTCGAGTATAATGGCTGATTATGGAAATATATAGAGAGCTGGAGGCAATCCAGCAACCATTTACGCAGGCTTGCGTAACCATAGGCAATTTTGACGGTGTTCACATTGGACATCAGCTCCTTTTTGCCGAAGTGGTTCAGAAGGCCTATCGCTGCGGCGGCACCAGTGTGGCCATCACCTTTGATCCCCACCCCCTGCAGGTCCTGCGTCCCAACGGAATCAAATTGATCTCCACCTGTGAACAGAAAACCGAACTGATTGGCTATGCAGGGATTGATGCCCTGGTGATTGTTCCTTTCAGCATGAAGTTTGCCACCACCACGGCCGATCATTTTGTGGACGAGGTTCTGATCCGGCGTGTCGGGGTTCAGGAACTGGTGGTCGGCTATGATTATGCCTTTGGCAAGGGACGGGTTGGGAACATCGATTTTCTCAAAAGGCAGGGCGTTGAAAAGGGCTTTGGCGTCACCGTGATTGATGCCCATTATGAGGACGGGATGCTGGCCAGCTCCACCAAGGTCCGTGAGTTGGTGACTGAGGGACGAATGGCGGATGCCAAGAAACTGCTTGGGCGTTATTATCAGATCCGGGGTGTGGTGGCGCTGGGCAAGCAGCGTGGCGGGCGTGAGATCGGGTTTCCCACGGCCAATCTCTATGTGGACGAGGAGGACCTGGTGCCCAAGATCGGGGTCTATGTGGCCCAGGTGATCTGCGATGGCAAGTGTTATGGCGGGGTGCTGAATGTCGGCTACAACCCGACCTTTGATGACAGACGACTGGTGGCCGAAGTTCATATATTTGATTTTAATCAAGATATTTATGGAAAACCCATTAAGGTCAATCTCCTGCGTTATTTGCGTGGTGAGCAGAAATTTGCTGGAATCAGTGAACTCGCAGCCCAGATCGCCCGTGACGTGATTCAGGCCCGAGAGATTCTGACCCAGCAGCAGCAGGAGCTTATGCTGTCCTGCGAGGAAAAATTTAATCGCTGAGCCTGAGGGGCAGCTGCTGAAAAGCCTGCGGGGATTTTCTCCTTGCATGTGGGCCCAAGGTGTCTATAGTGTAGCCCATCTTGGATAATTGCCCTTTTGCGGTCTGCTCCGTTTTGTCTGTCTATTTGTATGAATGGCGGGCTGGGCGAGCGTTTTCGGCCCATTATGGTCTTTTTTTGACCCCCCTATTTGTTGAGGATTTTGCGTTATGTCTGAAACGTTGCAAGAAGATATGGATGCGGTGATCGCTGAGCTTGAAAAGAAATGTGAGCAGCATCCAGACAGTGTTATGGCTCATCATCATGTGGCCCTGGTCTATCTCAAGGCCGGACGGATCGGCGATGCCATGAAGAGCCTCGAGCGGGTGCTCGAGATCGACCCGAGCAGCGCCGAGAGCATGATTAATCTCGGGGCCATTTATTTTGGTCGCGGTGATCTGGCCCGGGCGCAGGACCTCAATGAGGCCGCGGTCAAGGCCATGCCCCAGGCGGCCCAGGGGCACGCGAACCTCGGTCTGATCTGGCAGCAGAAAAACGAGTTGGACAAGGCCATTGCCGCCTATGAGAAGGCGCTCCAGCATAACCCGAAACTGGTGACGGTCTGGGTGAATCTGACCTCTGTCCTGACCATGAAGGGGGAGGATGAACGGGCCCTGAAGGCGGCAAAAAAGGCGATTGAACTCGAGCCGGATAATAATCTGGCCCGGAATAATCTGGCCGTGGCTCTCTATTTTATTGGCGACTATCAGGCCTCCAAAATCGAAATGGACAAGGCCCGCGAGCTTGGTTATTCGGTTTCCCCTGAATTTGAAGCCCGACTTGAAGAGAAGCTTGCTTGAGTGATGGCGTCTGAGTAATTCCGATCTGTGTTGTCGTGCGCTATCGGAATTTTTTCTGAGCCATTCCACCAATTCTTGCAAGTCTCTCTAGAAAGAGACGGGATGGGTTCTGTTGCTGTCCTGCTTGTCCTGATGGACAGACCCAGGATCTGAGACCTGCAGTGATCGTATGAAAAAAACAAAAATTACCTCTCCACCCTGGTGTCCCTTCTGCGGTCAGAAGGTGAGTCGGGCCAGTGATGCCATTGAGCGGAAGCTTTCCGAGTTTAAGGTCGGACGCTGCCAGTGTGGCGCGGTGTATAGCAGTGATCCCACCGGTCATAATATCGGTGCGGCCATGGTTGAGACACTGGTCTTGGCCTGTGACAATAACTGGGATCTGGCCTGGGATCTGATGCCAGAGGATGATTATCTCACCGGTCGTGTCGAGGACTATGATGAGATCACCCATCAGGTGATCAACACCAGGAATATCGATGGACGACCCGTGCGTGGGGTCCTTTATTTTGTCCGTCTGCACAAGGCTGTGGTCGAAATTTCCAGGCGGGTCAAAGACAAGAAGGAGCTTTTGGCAACAGCGGCCAATCAGGGGGTTGATCAGTCTGTGCCTGCAGTGGAACCTGCCCCTGTCCCTGGCCATACTCGTCTGCGGGCCAGTAAAAAGATTGTCCGGGAGTTGGTGGATGCAGGCGATGTTGGTGGTCTGGTCCGTCTCTGTCTGGATGACAAAAAGACCCTGCGTCTGACCCAGCGTCTTCTGTACGACCCCGACGATGCCAAACGCTGGCGGCTGGCCGCGCTTCTGGGTCAGGTCTGTGCCCGGGTGGCCACCCGGGATCCGGGCCAGGTCTCCGAGTTACTGCACCGCCTATTTGAGGCCTGCTCTGATTCAGCGGCCACGCCTTGGGGGATGATCGAGGTCCTGGGTGAGATTATCAGTGGGCGTACGGATATCTTTGGCGCCTTTACCCGGCATCTGCTTAATTATATGGGTGATGCCTCGACTCAGGCCCAGGTGGTCTGGGCCCTGGCTCTGATTGCAGGTCGGCGGCCGGACCTGATTCGTCAGACCCCGTTTTATAACCTGTTTCATTTTCTGCAGCATCCTGATCCGCAGATGCGTGGCCTGGTGGCCTTGCTTCTGGGCAGGATTAAGGCCACGGAAACCACCATGCAACTGCTGGAGTTGACCGGTGACGAGGCCGAGTTTGTGCTTTGGCAGGCAGGGGTTCCTGCAACTGTGACTGTCGGCCAGACGGCCCGTGAGGCCCTGGCTCTGATTCGTGAAGGAGAAATAGAATGAGTAAGACTGTGATCCAGCCTATTGGTGATATTGCCCCGGTTGAAGGGAAGGAGAAAAAACGTTCCTCTGACCCGGCCCAGGCCGAGTACGATGATGGCAAAGAGTTTTTGAAAAACAAGGAATTTGGCCAGGCGGCCCTGGCCTTTCACAACGCCCTGCTGGCCTTTGAAGAAAAGTCCAACGAGAATGGCGTGGCCAATGCGTCGAACCAGCTGGCCCTGCTCTGTCTTGGCCGTGAAGATTACGTCAAGGCCCTGGAACATCTGCGTCGGTCCTTTGGGATCTGTGAGCGCAAGGATGATCCCATGAGTATGAATCTGCTCTCAAAACAGATGGTGATCGCGCATCGCGGACTGAGACAGACTCAGGAGGCAATCAGGATCTGTCTGGATCTGGTGCAGGGCTATAATATGGATAATAATCCGCACGAGACCGTGCAGATGCTGGAGCTGATGGCCGAGATCTATCTGGATGGCGGTGAACGGGCCAAGGCCGCAGATACCTATCGCACCATTGCCTCCATCCATGCAAATTACAAGCACAGGAGCATTGCCGCAGGTTTTATCAGTAAGGCTGAGGCCTTGGAGGCTTCCGCCTGAGAGGGGCGGAAATTGCGGCCATGTTTACCGGGATTGTTGCAGGTGTTGGCACGCTGCTTCGGAAGCGGGCTACGGGGGGCGGCCTGACCTTTGAATTGGAATCAGCCTTTGAGCTGACCGATCCTCAGGAGGGCGAGTCCATTGCTATTAATGGCGTCTGTCTGACCGCCTATCATATAAACGGCCGCAGATTCAGCGTTGATGTGTCTCCTGAGAGCCTGTCCCGCACCACCCTGGGCGAGCTGGTCGTGGGGGGGCGGGTCAATATGGAACGGGCCCTGCGCCTTGCTGACCGCCTGGGAGGCCACATTGTCTCTGGTCATGTGGATTGTGTGGCCCAGGTCCGGGAGCGCAAGGCCCTTGGCGATTATACCCTGTTCGAGTTTTCCTTTCCGCCCGAGTTTGACCGCTATGTTATTGAAAAAGGCTCAGTGACCATCAGCGGTGTCAGCCTGACCGTGAACAGTTGTGTCTCCGGCCGCTTCTCGGTCTCGATTATCCCCCATACCCTGCAGGTCACCACCCTGGGTGAGCTTACGAGTGGTCATCGGGTGAATATCGAGGTCGATATTATCGGCAAGTATGTGGAAAAGCTTCTCTCTGTGGAGCCAGGCCAGAGCACGGCCGCAGGCGGCAAGAGGGGCATTAATCCGGCCTTTCTGGCCGAGAACGGATTTTTCTAACCAGCATGGCTGGCCCTGATTGGCCAGCTGCAAGCAACCATGAACGTTCATAACTTCGGCATGGCCAGTGATGGTCTCCGGTGAACTTTCATATCAATCGGGACCCTGAAGAGCGGCCCGGTTTTTTTGTTAATTTTTCTTGATTGGATAGAGCGATGGCGGTCAGCACAATAGAAGAGGCGATAGACGATATCAAAGCCGGTAAGATGGTCATTCTGGTCGATGATGAAGATCGGGAAAATGAGGGCGATCTGTATATGGCCGCCGAATTTGTGACACCTGAGGCCATTAATTTCATGGCCCGCTACGGCCGGGGTCTGATCTGTCTGACCCTGAGTCCGGATCTGGTGGATCAGCTGGAACTGCCCATGATGGTCAACGACAACAAGTCGCCTTTCGGGACCGGGTTCACCATCAGTATTGAGGCCCGCACCGGTGTCTCGACCGGAATATCAGCGGCGGATCGGGCCCGGACCATTGAGGCGGCGGTGGCCGTGGATGCCAAACCCTATGATATCATCAGCCCCGGGCACATCTTTCCTCTGCGCGCCCGTGAGGGTGGGGTTCTGGTCCGTCTGGGGCAGACCGAGGGATCGGTTGATCTCTCACGGCTGGCCGGGCTGCGCACGGCCGGGGTGATCTGTGAGATCATGAAGGACGATGGGACCATGGCCCGGATGCCGGATCTTGAGATATTTGCCGTCGAACACGATCTCAAGATTGTAACCATAGCTGATCTTGTGGCCTATCGTCTGCGCCAGGACCTTCTGGTGCACCGGGCGGCCGAGGCCCGCCTTCCCACCACCCATGCCGGTGATTTCCGGGCTATTGCCTATACCAACGATGTCGACTCCCATGAGCATGTTGCCCTGGTCAAGGGAGTGATTGATCCGGAAAAACCGGTCCTGGTCCGGGTGCATTCCGAGTGTCTGACCGGCGATGTCTTTGGTTCGGCCCGATGCGACTGTGGTTCTCAGCTGCACGCGGCCATGCAGATGATTGATCAGGAGGGCAGTGGCGTGGTCCTTTATATGCGCCAGGAAGGCCGGGGGATTGGTCTGGTCAACAAGCTCAAGGCCTATCGTCTTCAGGACGAAGAGGGGATGGACACGGTGGAGGCCAATATCCATCTTGGCTTCAAGCCAGATCTTCGTGATTACGGAATCGGTGCTCAGATCCTGCGCGATCTCGGTGTGCGGAGCATGAGTCTGTTGACCAATAATCCAAAAAAGATTATCGGACTGGAAGGGTATGGTCTCAAGGTGGTGAACCGCTTCCCCATCGAGATGGAGGCCGGTTCCGAAAACAAAGATTATCTGCAGTGCAAGCGTGACCGGATGGGTCATTTGATCGAGGTTGATGATCAATAAGGTGAGGGCAGGTGGGCCAGTGATGGTCCCGGGAAGATAGCGTTCAGGAATGTGACGACATTGTCATGATGGGCAATGTGAATTGTCTCAGTGCAAAGGTGAGGGGAATGGCAAATTTTATTGAAGGAAATCTGAAGGCAGACGGCAAAAAGTTTGCGATTGTGGTGGCCCGTTTCAACTCGTTTATCTGCGAGAAGCTTCTGGATGGAGCCATGGACACCCTGCTCCGTTCCGGTGCTCAGGGGCAGGATATCGATGTGGTTCGGGTCCCGGGTGCCTTTGAGATTCCGTTGATCACCAAGCAGTTGGCCGCCTCCCAGAAGTATGACGCGGTGATCTGCCTGGGCGCGGTCATCCGGGGGGCTACGCCGCATTTTGATGTGGTGGTCAATGAGGTCTCCAAGGGAACGGCCCAGGTCGGACTGGAAACCGGTGTTCCGGTCCTGTTCGGAGTGCTGACCACCGAGAATATAGAGCAGGCCATTGAGCGTTCCGGCACCAAGGCCGGGAACAAGGGCGCAGATGTGGCCATGGCCGCCATTGAAATGGCCAACCTGGTTGCGCTGTTGAAGTAAGGGCCTGTGAATAAATAACTTGGCTGAAATTATGCTTAGATTTGGGCCAGGTTATCTATTTACAGGCCCTAAGGGTTGTTACTGGCTTGGCAGGTCAGGTGGCTGGTTTTTGCGGGCCCTGTTCTGTCGGCCGTGGATCTTTTTAAAGTATCACGTCTGGACGAAGAATTATGGGAATACGGCGGCGGGCCCGGGAAACGGCCCTGCAGTTTCTGTTTCAGGAAGACATGGCCGCGGCTGCGGGTCTGGTTTCAGGTGATACGCTCAGCGATCGTTTCGAACGATTCTGCGCCCTCTATGAAGTGGCCCGCAAGGCCCATCCCTATGCCCTTGAAGTCATTCAGGGGGTGATGGACAACCAGGTCCGCATCGATGGTCTTATTTCGGCCAGCGGCAGTCACTGGCGGGTCGAACGGTTGACCATGGTTGATCGAAACCTGCTGCGGGTGGCCGTGTATGAGATGGCTGTCCGTAATGATGTGCCGGCACAGGTAGCCATCAACGAGGCCATCGAGATTGCCAGGCGCTTTGGCACGGAAGAGTCGCCGGCCTTTGTCAATGGTGTCCTTGATGCCGTGAAGGCGGCCCTTCCTCTTCCCAGGACCAGCTGAGATGGCAGGACGGCAACCGACACCACCACGACCGGCCCTGAAGCAGGAGGCGTTCGCGGTCTTCGGAGTTTTTGTCGCCCTCTATATCTTGTTGAGCCTTGTCGGGGCAGATTTTGCCGCAGGAAACTGGGGTGGACGTGTGGGTCAACTGCTGGCCCAGGTGATTTTCGGTTTTACCGGACGCGGCGCCTATCTGCTGGCCGCTCTGCTCCTTTTTCTTTCCCTGCTCTTCTTCAGCCCCAGGATGTCCTTTGAGCGGCTGCCCCAAATCACGGCCGGACTCACCGGCGCAGGTATTGCTGCCTGTGGTCTGCTTTCTGCCTCGTCGCTCCAGGCCTGGGGCAGTCTTGACAGTGGTGGTTTTCTGGGCCGGACTGTTTTTGTTCTGGCCAGTCAATTGATCGGCGGGCCTGGCACGGTTCTCTTTCTTGTCCTCCTCCTTTTGATTTCACTGATGCTTGCCGTGCGTTTCTCGCCCTATGGTCTGGTGAGTGGCCTGTGGATCTGTTGTGCTCGGCTGCTCGCATGGAGTGGTCGTCGCTTGCAGAGAAAGAGGGAGAGTGTGGTTTCGTCTCCTCGTCCTCCGATAAAAAAGCAGGACCCCGTAATGGCGGACAAGGTGACGGAAAAGGCCTCTGCTGAGGCAATGCCGCTGCTCAAGGAGCCGGTTCAGGCCAGGCAACTGCCCCTGGGCGATGAGGTATTTGCCCTGCAGCCCGTGGCCCGTGGCGACTGGCGCCTGCCCTCCCTCTCCTTTCTCGATCGTCCGGATGTTGATCAGCGACAGGTGGACAAGGAGATTTATTACCAGGTTTCCAAGCAGCTTGAGCAGAAACTCAAGAATTTCGGGGTGACTGGCCGGGTGGTGGGAATCTCGCCCGGGCCCGTGGTGACCACCTATGAGTACGCACCGGCGGCCGGCGTCAAGATCAACAAGATTGTTGGCCTGGCCGATGATCTGGCCCTGGGGCTCAAGGCGCAGTCGGTTCGGGTCGTGGGTTCGGTACCGGGGAAGGCGGCTTTGGGTATCGAGATCCCCAACCCCCATCGGCAGATTGTCTATATCCGTGATCTGCTGGTTGGTGAGGAGTATCGGGAGAACAAAAGCAAGCTCACCATTGCCCTTGGCCTGGACGTGGTCGGCAGTCCGGTGGTGGCCAATCTGGCCAAGATGCCTCACCTGCTCATTGCCGGGGCCACCGGTTCGGGCAAGAGTGTGGCCATTAATACCATTATCGCCTCTCTCCTCTATAACGCGACTCCTGCCGAAGTGCGGCTTTTGATGATTGATCCCAAGCGGATCGAGTTGTCCGGTTACGAGGGAATTCCGCATCTCCTTCATCCGGTGGTGGTTGAGCCTCGTCTGGCCGCCCGTGCCCTGCACTGGGCCGTCCGGGAAATGGAGCGCCGTTACCTGCTCCTGGAGGAGGCCCGGGTCAAGAGTTTTGATTCCTATAACGAGACGGCAGAGGAAAAACTTCCCTATATCGTCATCATTGTAGATGAGCTGGCCGACCTGATGATGGTTGCCTCCAAAGATGTGGAGACGGCCATTGCCCGCCTGGCTCAGATGGCCCGGGCCGCAGGTATGCACCTGATCCTCGCCACCCAGCGGCCTTCCGTGGATGTCTTGACCGGCCTGATCAAGGCCAATTTCCCCACCAGGATTTCGTTCAAGGTCGCCTCCAAGATCGATTCGCGGACCATCCTGGATGGTTCCGGGGCCGAGCATCTTCTGGGAAATGGGGATATGCTCTTCATGCCGCCGGGCAGTGTCGGGTTGCAGCGGATTCATGGGGCCTACATCTCTGAGGCCGAGACGGAACGGATTGTCCATTTCCTGAAAGAGCAGGGAGGCGAGGCCTATGATGAGTCAGTCATGGCCGAAGTTGAGGCGGAGCAGGTCGCCTCTGACAGTGGTTCGGGCATTGATCAGGACGAGTTTTATGATGAGGCCGTGGCCCTGGTCACCGAGTCGGGTCAGGCCTCTATTTCCATGGTTCAGCGACGGCTCAGAGTTGGCTATAATCGGGCGGCACGGATGATTGAAGAGATGGAACGTCAGGGGATAGTGGGACCGGCTGATGGTGCCAAGCCGCGCGAGATATTGGTCCGTACCTCTTATGAGTAAGTCCTGGTTGGGCGCGAATTAAATTTCTTGACAATTGCAGGGCAACAAATTATAAGATTAACTTTGTTGAAAATGAGTGACTGTTCATTTATTGAATGGCGAAGCCACTAACAGAAAAAATCAATAGATATAGCTAGTTGCTTAATAGTTGTCCGGTCGTTCACATCCCAGTTCATGGGGCTGAAAGTCCGGGGGAAAAGAGGTAAAGTTGGCCCAGTCGGTTCTGGGTCGCAAAAGTAAAAATAAACCGAGGAGGTAGTTTAATGCCAAGTTACGTAGATCCTTCCAAGTGCGACGGTTGTAAGGGTGGCGACAAAACAGCGTGCATGTACATTTGTCCCAACGACCTGATGGTGCTTAACAAAGAAGAGATGAAGGCCTACAATCAGGAGCCCGATGCTTGCTGGGAGTGTTACTCCTGTGTCAAGATCTGTCCCCAGGGTGCCATCTTTGTTCGTGGATACGATGACTTCGTACCCATGGGCGGTCAGGTTCATCCCATGCGCAGTGCTGATTCCATCATGTGGACCGTTAAGTTCCGTAATGGCAACATGAAGCGCTTCAAGTTCCCCGTCCGGACCACTGCTGAGGGTGCTGCTAATGCCTATAAGGGTCAGAAGGGTGCCAGTCTTGATGACGAGTGTCTGCTGCTCGAAGGTGCGCTCCCGACCCCGAAGTGATTCTTTTTTGACGAGTTCAGAGGAATTATAAGTCAAATCTTTTATTATCAGTAAGGAGATTTAATATGGCATTACCAAATAAACCCAAAGGTGAAATCAACGCCGTTGTGAATCCTGAGATCGTCGAGCACGATGTCGATGTTCTCATCGTCGGTGGTGGTATGGCAGCTTGCGGCTGTGCATTCGAGATCAAGAAGTGGGCCGGCGACGACCTGAAGATCACCCTCGTTGACAAGG
Source organism: uncultured Desulfobulbaceae bacterium (assembly GCA_937910875.1). Taxonomy (GTDB): domain Bacteria; phylum Desulfobacterota; class Desulfobulbia; order Desulfobulbales; family Desulfocapsaceae; genus Desulfatifera. Next base: position 29,471 of record CALENA010000189.1, read on the forward strand.
CTTCCATGGAGCGCTCTGGTGCTGTTGCCCAGGGTCTGTCAGCCATCAATACCTACATCGGTGAGAACCCGATCGAGAACTACGTAAAGATGGTTCGTAATGACCTGATGGGCGTTGTTCGTGAGGATCTGATCTATGACTGTGGACGTCACGTAGATGAGTCTGTCAAGCTGTTCGAAGAGTGGGGCCTGCCCATCTGGAAGAAAGACGCTGACGGCGAGACCCTTGACGGCGCCAAGCCTGCCCCGACCCTGCGTGAGGGTGGTACCCCGGTACGTACCGGTAAATGGCAGATCATGATCAACGGTGAGTCCTACAAGTGCATCGTGGCCGAGCCTGCCAAGGCTGCTCTTGGTGAAGAGAACTGCCTTGAGCGTATCTTCATCGTCAAGATGCTCCTCGACAAAAACAAGGCCAACCAGATTGCCGGTGCCGTTGGTTTCTCCACCCGTGAGAACAAGGTACACGTATTCCGCTGCAAGACCGCTCTGGTCGCCTGTGGTGGTGCTGTAAACATCTTCCGTCCCCGGTCTACCGGTGAGGGTAAGGGCCGCGCCTGGTATCCCGTATGGAATGCCGGTTCCACCTACACCATGTGTGCTCAGGTTGGTGCTACTCTGACCATGATGGAAAACCGTTTCACCCCCGCCCGTTTTAAAGATGGTTACGGTCCGGTTGGTGCATGGTTTCTTCTCTTCAAGGCCAAAGTACAGAACGGTCTTGGTGAGTTCTATGCCAACAGCGACGCAGTAAAGGAAGAGCTTGAGAAGTTCATGCCGTATGGCGCCTCTGCCGTTACCCCCACCTGTCTGCGGAATCACCTGATGCTCAACGAGCTCAAGGCTGGTCGCGGTCCCATCTACATGGCGACCGATGTTGCCCTGAACAAGTTCCTGGAAGATCGTCGTGCCGCCGGTATGGACGAGAAGTCAGTGAAGAAGTTCTGGAAGCACCTTGAGTCTGAGGCCTGGGAAGATTTCCTCGACATGTCTGTTGGACAGGCTGGTCTCTGGGCCGGTGCCAACATCGAGCCTGAGAAAGTCGGTTCCGAGATTATGCCCACCGAGCCCTACATGCTGGGTTCTCACTCCGGTTGTTGTGGTATCTGGACCTCCGGTCCGGAAGAGTCCTGGGTTCCCGATGTCGCCAATGAGTCCCGTGCCCATAAGTACAAATGGGGCTACAACCGCATGACCACTGTTGATGGTCTGTTCACCGCTGGTGATGGTGTTGGTGCCTCCGGTCACAAGTTCTCCTCTGGTGCCCATGCCGAGGGCCGTATTGTTGCCAAGCAGATGGTCAAGTTCTGTCGTGACAATGCCTCTTTCAAGCCCGAGCTCAAGCAGAGCTCTCAGGAGCTGGCCGATGAGATCTACGCACCGGTTAGACTGTATCATGAGCATGTCGGTGCCTCTACCGCTGCTGATGTGAATCCCAACTACTGCAAGCCCGCCGGTATCATGATGCGTCTCATGAAGGCTACCGACGAGTATGGTGGTGGTGTTGCAACCTATTACATGACCAGTGGCAAGCTGCTGGGCATCTGCCTGGATCTTCTTCGGATGCTCCGTGAAGATGCTGCGAAGATGGCTGCAGGTGATCTGCATGAGCTTCTTCGTGCCTGGGAGAACTATCACCGTATCTGGTGTGTTGAGACCCATATCCGTCACATCGAGTTCCGTCAGGAATCCCGTTACCCGGGTTTCTACTATCGTTCGGATTTCCCGAAAGTTGATGACGAAAACTGGAAGTGTTTTGTTAACTCCACCTTCAATCCTGAGACTCAGGACTGGCTGTGTGAGAAGGTCGAGTGTATCAACATTGTTGAGACCGATCCTTGGCTGTAAACAACCAGTCTCTGGTTGTTTGATGTAGCTGTATGAATCTCCAGGAGTCAACTGACTCCTGGAGATTTTTCTGTATTCAGAGTAAGGTTGTGGCTCAGCCCGGGGAACGGTCCATCCCTTTTTCGGCCTGAGCCACAAAGTGGAGCGTCTCTTGGCGTTTCTGTTGTGGATTGTTGGATGGTAATTGAAGTCTCTGGAATGACAGGCGCTCCCCCTTGGAGGTGGGAGTGGGAGGCCTCAAAGATAAATAAGAGAGCAATGGAGGAAAGACATGACTGACGAGCAAGGCACCACTGGTGCAATTTTGGTCGTAGGCGGGGGTATCAGCGGGTTGACTGCTGCGCTTGAAGCCGCCGAAGTCGGAAATGATGTTTTTTTGGTCGAAAAGAACGCCTATATGGGCGGTCGTGTGTCACAGTTGAATCAGTATTTTCCCAAGCTGTGTCCGCCAAGCTGTGGACTTGAAATCAATTTTAAACGGATCAAGGATAATCGTCGTATCCGGACCTATACCATGACCACGGTCAAATCCGTGAGTGGAGGACCGGGCAACTATCAGGTAACCCTGGAGACCGCCCCCCGCTATGTCAACAGCAATTGCACTGCCTGTGGCGATTGTGCAGCGGCCTGTCCAGACGAGATTGATAACGAGTTCAACTTCGGGATGAACAAGTCAAAGGCCGCCTATCTTCCCCATGAGATGGCCTTTCCCCGCCGCTTTGTGATCAACAAGGCCGGTCTGTCCGCAGACGGTGCGGCAGCGGTCAAGGCGGCCTGTAAGTATGATGCCGTTGATCTTGACATGCAGACCGAGACCCGCACCATTGAGGTGGCTTCCATCATTTATGCCACCGGTTGGACTCCCTATGATCCGACCAAGATGGACAACCTCAAGTTTGGCCAGTCCAACGCCATTGTCACCAACATGATGATCGAGCGCATGGCCGCTCCGGGTGGACCGACAGACGGTGCCATTCTTCGTCCGGGTGACAATAAAGAGCCCGAGTCCTTTGCCTTTGTTCAGTGCGCCGGCTCACGTGATGAGAATCATCTTGAGTACTGCTCTTACATCTGCTGCATGGCCACTTTCAAGCAGATGACCTATATTCGCGAGCGTTATCCTGAGGCCAAGATTTATGTCTTCTACATTGACCTGCGGACCCCTGGCAAGTATGAGAAATTCCGAGAGAAGCTGATGGGTGATGCCAACTCCACCTTTATCAAGGGAAAGGTTGCTGACATCATTGTTGAGGCCGACGGCGGTGTGACCGTGGTTGCGGAGAATGCCGTGACCGGTGACAAGATTCATCAGAAGGTCGATATGGCCATCCTGGCCACTGGAATGCAGCCCACACAGGCCATTGCCCCTGTTAATGGCGGTCAGGAGATGGACAGCAACGGTTTTGTTGTCTCGAATCGCGCCACGGGGATTTTGTCCGCCGGTTGTGCCTGTAAGGCCGCCGATGTCGTCACCAGCAATCAGTCTGCTACTGCAGCTGCCTTAAAGGCAATTCAGGTTACCAGGAGGTAAGAAATCAATGGATAAGAAAATTTGCGCCTATATCTGTACAGGGTGCGGTATCGGAGAAGCCCTGAATATTGAAGAGCTGTCCGGGATCGTCTCTGGTGAGATGAAAACTGAATGTAAGGACCATTCCTGCCTCTGTGGTTCTGAGGGACGGGCCTTTCTTGAGGCTGACAAGGCCGCCGGGATCAATACATTTGTCGTCTGCGCCTGCTCTCCGCGGGTCATGCAGACAGAGTTTGATCTGGGCGATGACACCATCACCGTTCGCGCCAATCTGCGCGAGCAGGTCATCTGGTCTGCCGGCCAGGCTGAGGAGGGATCGGAAGATTCCCACCAGGAATGGTTGAATGAAACGGCCGGAGACTACGTCCGCATGGCCTGTGCCCGTGCCAAGAAGACTGATCTGCCTGAGCCCTATCTGCTGGAGACCCTGCACAAGGAGATTCTGGTCATGGGTGGTGGTCTTGCAGGCATGACTGCAGCCCGCGAGGCCTCTTTGGCCGGCAGCAAGGTCACCATCGTCGAGCGCGCAGCCCAGTTGGGTGGTAAGGCCCTGGGCTGGACCAAGCAGTTTCCGACTAAGGCCCCCTATGCCGAGCTTGAAGCGCCCACCATCGGTGCATTGATTGCCGAGGTTGAGGCGGATGCCAATATCACCGTGGTCCTGAATACCGAGGTGGCCCGGATTGGTGGAGCTCCCGGAAACTTCGGGGCTACCTTCAAGCCTGCCGGGACCAAGTCTGAATGGGATGCCCCGGCTAAGGTGGGCGTGGATGAGCAGGATCGGATCTCCAAAGGTGAGATGGAAGATCCCAATGCCGGCCTGAAACCCTATGCCAAGAACAATGGTGATGCCCAGAAATTTGGTGCCGTTGTCCTGGCCACCGGTTGGGTTCCGGCCGATGTCTCTGGCTACGAGCATCTGGGGTATACCGACAATGATCGGGTCGTGACCAACGCCGAATTTGAGAAGATGGCCAAGGATGGCAAGCTGTCCGGCATGAACTCAGTGGCCTTTGTCATGAGCCCTGGTGGAGAAGAGCACGATCAGGATTTCCCCTACGCCAACTCCGTGACCTCCATGGTCGCGCTTAAGCAGGCCAAATATGTCCGTGAGAACAACGCGGATGCCAAGGCCTATATCCTGTACCAGCACATGCGGACTCCGGGCAACATGGAGATGTTCTATAAGGGTGTGCAGCAGGATGACGGGATTTTCATGACCAAGGCCGCGGTCACCTCAGTGACTCCCAGTGGGAACGGCTGTACTGTTGTTGCCAAGAATACCCTTCTTGGTGAAGACCTGAGTCTGGACGTTGATCTTGTGGTCCTGGCTGCTGGTATGGAGCCGACCACCAAGCATGAGAATTCCATTAATCTTGCCTACCGTCAGGGCCCGGCCTTCCTTGATCTGGATCTCTTTGACGGCTATGCCGACTCTCACTTCATCTGCTTTCCCTATGAGACCCGCCGGACAGGTGTTTACACCTGTGGTGGTGTGCGTAAGGCCATGAACATGGAAGAGAGTATGGAGGATGCCACCGGCGCCGCCCTCAAGGCGATTCAGTGTATCGAGTCTGCTGATCGCGGGGTCTCTGTTCATCCTCGTTCCGGCGACAAGACCTTCCCTGAATTCTTCATGCAGCGTTGCACTCAGTGTAAGCGTTGTACAGAGGAGTGCCCCTTCGGTGCCCTTGATGATGACGACAAAGGTACGCCGCTGCCCAATCCGACCCGCTGCCGTCGTTGCGGTACCTGTATGGGTGCCTGCCCTGAGCGGATCATCGGATTCAAGGACTACAATGTTGATCTGATCGGCTCCATGATCAAGGCCATTGAGGTCCCTGAGGACGATGAGGACAAGCTGCGGATTCTTGTTCTGGTCTGTGAGAATGATGCCTATCCGGCCCTTGATATGGCGGGTATGCGCAAACACAAGATCAGCCATATGCTGCGTTTTATTCCGGTTCGTTGTCTTGGTTCGGTCAACATGGCCTGGATTCGTGATGCCCTGTCTGCCGGCCTTGACGGTGCCATGCTCATCGGTTGTAAGTATGGTGACGATTATCAGTGCCACTTTGTCAAGGGTTCTGAGATTGCCAACAAACGGATGGAAAATATCGGTGATAGTCTCTCTACCTTGGGTCTTGAGCCCGAACGTGTCCGTTCTGAGCAGGTGGCGATTACTGATTACGATAAACTTCCGCAGTTACTCAACGACTTTGTTGATGAAATTGTTGAGCTTGGTCCTAATCCATTCAAGGGCTTCTAGTCCTGTTTGAGCACGATCTACCGGTGTTCAGGCTTGCAAAAGAGCCTGAACACCGGTAACATGCTGTCAAGCGCACAGGGTGTTATTCGTATGCGATGCCGAAATTCGGTATTGGATCAATGAACAGGAGGAGAAGAGAAATGAATGTTCAACCCGATTTAGATTTTATCAAATACCTGAAAGGGGCGGGTGGTGATACGCTGAAGAAGTGCTATCAGTGTGCCACCTGTTCTGTTGTCTGTCCGTTGTCCACCGATGACAAGCCCTTCCCGCGGAAGGAGATGATCTGGGCCCAGTGGGGGCTGAAAGAGAAGCTGGTTGCCGATCCTGATGTCTTTCTCTGTCATCAATGTGGTGACTGCACCGCCTACTGCCCTCGTGGTGCCAAACCAGGCGATGTCCTGGGGGCCATTCGTGCCTATTCCTATACCCATTACGGTTGGCCCGGTGGCCTGGCCAAGCTGGCCTCCAGCGCCAAGGGGCTGCCCATGCTGATCGCCCTCCCGGCCCTGGTTATTTTTGTCCTCTGGGTGATTTCCGGTGGCATGACCATTCCCTCGCCTGAGACCTTCAGCCATTACGGCTATCAGCAATTTTTTGGTCATTGGGACTTTCATTGGCTCTCTAAAAATGTCTTCTTTATTGATATCATGATGTTGCCTGCGGCAGGTCTGGCCGTATTTGCCGCCTATCGTGGTGTCTCGACCATGTGGAAGGCTATGGCGGCCAATGCAGGGATGGAATCGGCCTTCAGGCCCTCTGTCCTTCAGTTTGTCAAAGAGTTCCTCTGGCCTTCCGTGCTGGAAATTGTCCAGCATGATCGCTTCAGGGAGTGCAAGACCAATATTGATCGGGTCAAGGGCCATCTGCCTCTGATGCTCTCTTTCATGGGTCTGTTTACTGTTACCGTCTGGTCGGCCCTGGCCAATGATGTCTTTGGTCTCTGGATTCCGGCCCTGCATGGTCCCATGTCTGTCTGGAATCCCATTAAGATCCTGGCCAATGTTTCTGCCGTGGCCTTGATTGTCGGTGTTGGTATCCTCTGGAGCAATCGGGCCAAGGCCGAGGCCGATGCCGGAGCGACCGGTACTTTTTATGACTGGTTCCTGATCTGGGAGATCATGGCCGTTGGTGTGACCGGTCTTCTGGCCGAGATTGCCCGCTGGTCCGGTCTTGCCGCTCCTGGTTATATCATGTACTTCCTGCATCTTGTTTCGATCATGATGCTGTTCCTGTACATGCCCTATACCAAGTTTGCCCATCTGGTCTACCGTACCTTTGCCATGGCCTTTGAACGCTATCGTGACAGTGCCTACGGCAAGAATCCTCTTGATCAGTGAGTCTGTTCTGATCAGTTGACCACGTCTTGATAAAAGGCTGCGATTGTTGATCGCAGCCTTTTTTTTTGCCTGTCAGTGGTAAGGGCCTGTCAATAAATAACCTGGCCCAAATCTAAGCGTAATGTCAGCCAAGTTATTTTCTTACAGGTCCTAAGGGGCAGACCCATAAGACCGAGGCCCGGGAGTGGTTAACTCCTGCTGAAAGAAATGTGGCGAATGATATAAAAAAATATTGCCTTGTTCTGTCAGAGCATGTATGTTTGTAGTCTTTGCAAGCTGGCGTAGCTCAATTGGCAGAGCAGCTGATTTGTAATCAGCAGGTTGCGGGTTCGAGTCCCATCGCCAGCTCCAGGGACAAAAAGTTTTTGTAATCCATATAAAAGAATGGTATGTGGTGGCCACCTGTTTCAGGACTGGTTCAAAGCATGGAGGGGTTCCCGAGTGGTCAAAGGGAACAGACTGTAAATCTGTCGGCAGCGCCTTCGGAGGTTCAAATCCTCCCCCCTCCACCATCCTTTTTTTACATAGCAAGACGGATCGCATGCGGGAATAGCTCAATTGGTAGAGCATCAGCCTTCCAAGCTGAGGGTTGCGAGTTCGAGTCTCGTTTCCCGCTCCAGCAACGAATGTATTTTTTGTGTGTTTATAGCGGTGCCCACATAGCTCAGTTGGTAGAGCGCATCCTTGGTAAGGATGAGGTCACCAGTTCGACTCTGGTTGTGGGCTCCAGTAGAGAGCAGTAGCGAATTATTTTCAATGGCCAGAGGAGACGACGATCATGGCAAAAGAGAAATTCAGCAGAACTAAACCGCATGTCAATGTTGGTACCGTTGGTCATATCGATCATGGAAAGACCACCTTGACCGCAGCCATCACCCGGGTCCTGTCTACCAGAGGCCAGGCCAAGTTCACTGACTTCAGTGACATTGACAAGGCCCCGGAAGAGAAGGAGCGTGGAATCACCATTGCCACTGCCCATGTCGAGTATGAGACCACCGGTCGTCATTACGCCCATGTCGACTGCCCCGGTCATGCTGACTATATCAAGAACATGATCACCGGTGCCGCCCAGATGGATGGTGCGATCCTGGTGGTTGGAGCCGATGACGGCCCCATGCCCCAGACCCGCGAGCATATCCTGCTTGCCCGTCAGGTCGGTGTCCCCTATATCGTGGTCTTCCTGAACAAGTGTGACATGGTTGACGACGAAGAGCTGATCGAGCTTGTGGAGATGGAGCTGCGTGAGCTGCTTGACAAGTACGAGTTCCCCGGTGACGATACCCCGATCATTCGTGGTTCAGCCCTCAAGGCCCTTGAGAACCCCGAGGATGAGGCATCTGCCAAGTGTATCTGGGAATTGATGGACGCCATTGATTCCTATATCCCTGAGCCGGAGCGTGACGTCAACAAGCCATTTCTGATGCCGGTTGAGGACGTGTTCTCTATCTCAGGACGTGGAACAGTGGCCACTGGCCGGATCGAGCGCGGTGTGGTTCATGTGGGTGACGAGGTTGAAGTGGTTGGTGTTCGCACCACTCAGAAGACCACGGTCACCGGTGTTGAGATGTTCCGCAAGCTTCTTGACGAGGGTCAGGCTGGTGATAACGTCGGCATCCTGCTCCGTGGTCTGAAGCGTGATGACATCGAGCGTGGCCAGGTCCTTGCCGCACCCAAGTCAATTACCCCGCACACCAAGTTCAAGGCCGAGTGCTATATCCTGAGCAAGGATGAGGGTGGACGTCATACCCCGTTCTTCAACGGCTATCGTCCCCAGTTTTACTTCCGGACCACAGATGTGACCGGGATTGTCAGTCTGCCCGAGGGCGTTGAGATGGTCATGCCCGGCGACAACGTTGCCGTCGAGGCCGAACTGATTACTCCGATCGCCATGGAAGTCGGTCTGCGTTTTGCCATCCGCGAGGGTGGTCGTACCGTTGGCGCCGGTGTTATCAGCGAAATCATCGCCTAATTTTATCAATATCTGCAAGTCACCCATGGCCGACAGCGGTCATGGGTGACTTGTTTATTTGGATCTGAGTCAATGAGAGATATCATTACCCTTGCGTGTGGTTCCTGTAAACGTCGTAATTACACGACCACCAAAAACAAGAGAAATACGCCCAACAAGCTTGAGCTGAAGAAATATTGTCCTTTTTGCCGGTCTCATACCCCGCACAAAGAGACCAAATAGAGCGCAGGCCAGTAGCTCTAATTGGTAGAGCGCCGGACTCCAAATCCGGATGCTGGGGGTTCGAGTCCCTCCTGGCCTGCCATTGATTTTCTGGAATAGAGTTTGATCTGTTTTTCGCTATAATTGCGAAACAGTGAGGCGGGTGGAGAAGATGGCAGCACAAGACAAAAACAAAAAGAGCGACAAATCAGTCGGGCAGCCTTCGAAGTTTGCGCCGGCTCAGATCAGTCAGTTCATGACCGAGGTCAAGGCGGAGTTCTTCAAGGTCGTCTGGCCTGACCGGAAGGTAACTCTTGGTTTGACCGGGATCGTTGTTGTGTTTGCTGTTGTAGCCGCTCTTTATCTTGGGGCGGTGGATCTGGTGCTTGGTAAACTGGTCTCTCTGGTCCTGCGCTGATCCAGTATGCTCTATTCCTGTCGTTTCAGAGAGTCATTGAATATGACTTTAATCAACCTTTAAGCAACGGAACCTGACCCATGGCGAGACATTGGTACATATTGCAGGTCCATTCCGGTTTTGAGGATAAGGTCAAGGCAACGCTTGAAGACAGAATCAAGAAGGACCATCTTGAAGAGTCCTTTGGTGAAATTCTGGTCCCCACTGAGCAGGTCGTGGAGATGATCAAGGGTACGAAAAAGACCTCGTCCCGCAAGTTTTTTCCCGGCTATATGTTGATCTCCATGGAGCTAAACGATAATACCTGGCACACCGTACATGAGAATATGCCGCGGGTGATCGGATTTGTCGGTGATGATACGAATCCCATGCCTCTGCCTGATTCTGATGCCGCCAAGATTATTGGCCGGATTCAGGACGGTGCCGAGACGCCGAAGCCCAAGGTGATCTTTGAAGTGGGCGAGGCTGTGCGGGTCATTGATGGTCCTTTTGCCAATTTCCAGGGGGTTGTGGATGAGGTCTTTCCCGAGAAGGGGAGGGTGCGAGTCCTGGTCTCGATCTTTGGTCGGGATACACCGGTTGAGCTTGAGTATATTCAGGTCTCCAACGGGTAAGATACAAACGGATCTTTTCAGGCGCTCAATGTCCTGAAGGGAATGAGATAAATTGCAGGCAGGCTGGAGTATCGGCCTTACAGGATGGTAGGAGTAAGTCATGGCCAAGAAAATTGAGGCTTATATCAAATTGCAGATCCCGGCTGGTAAAGCCAATCCCTCGCCCCCGGTTGGGCCTGCTCTGGGACAGCGCGGTGTCAATATCATGGAGTTCTGCAAGGCCTTTAATGCCAAAACGCAGAGCATGGGTGACACCATTGTACCGGTCGTTATTACTGTCTACAAGGACAGGTCTTTTACCTTTATCACCAAGACCCCGCCGGCATCGGTTCTGCTCATGAAGGCCGCTGGTTTGAAGAAGGGTTCTTCTAATCCCCGTCTTGAGCGCGTGGCCGAGCTCGGTCGTGACAAGATTCGTGAGATTGCTGAGATCAAGATGCCGGATCTCAATGCCTATGACATTGAAACCGCCATGCGTATTGTTGAAGGGACTGCCCGCAGCGCCGGAATTACCGTCGTTGATTAACCAATAATTGAATGACTACTGTCGGTGGCCGACGGGGGAGACCTCGAGTGCCGACTGTGTAGGAGGTATTGAAGTATGCCGAAACATGGAAAGAATTATCGCAACAAGATCGCTGATGTCGACCGCAGTGTCCTGCTGACCCTGGAAGAGGGCGTCAGACAGGTTCTGGCCGCATCGTACGCCAAGTTTGATGAGACTATTGATATTGCAATTAAGCTGGGTGTTGATCCCCGTCATGCCGATCAGATGATCCGTTCATCTGTGGTCCTGCCCCATGGGACTGGCAAGGTGACCCGCGTCCTGGTCTTTGCCAAGGGCGAGAAAGAGGCTGAAGCCCGCGAGGCTGGTGCTGATTTTGTCGGTTCCGACGAACTGGTAGCAAAAATTCAGGGCGGTTGGCTTGAATTTGACAAGACCGTGGCAACCCCTGATATGATGGGTGTGGTTGGTCGGATTGGCCGGATCCTCGGACCTCGTAATCTGATGCCCAATGCCAAGCTTGGCACGGTTACCTTTGATCTTGCCAATGTCATCAGGGACATCAAGGGCGGCAAGGTCGATTTCCGGGTCGACAAGGCAGGAATTATCCATGCAGGGATTGGTAAGGTCTCGTTTGGCGAGGCCAAGGTCCTTGAGAATGCCACTGCATTTATTGAAAAAATCATTCAGTTGAAACCTTCCACCAGCAAAGGGATTTACCTCCGTGCTCTCACTGTGTCTTCGACCATGAGTGCAGGCTTTAAGGTTGATCCGCTGGATGCGCGGGCGCTGATTAAATAATAAAAGGAATGGGTGCTGTCCGTTAGTCCGGGATGACCGGCTGCGGGCGGTAATAGTCTGAGACAGCAGGTACATCTCGTTTAATTACCCCATGGAGTTTACAGGGTAACCTGCCGAGGCTGAAGAGAGCTCTTTTGCAACTTGAGTTGTCACAACTGCTGTTTTTGATTGAACGTTAACATCAACTTTTGAAAGGGGGAGTACTTTGAACCGTGATGAAAAATCAACAATAGTCTCCGAGCTGAATGCATCGTTTGGCCGCGCCAAATTTACGGTGGTGACTGACTATTGTGGATTGAAGGTTTCAGAGATTGAGCAGTTGCGCCGTGAGCTGCGCGAGTGTGATTCTGAATTCCGTATTGCCAAAAATACCTTTCTCAAAAGAGCAGTGAGTGACACCACCAGTGAGTTGCTTGTAGATGATTTTACCGGCACGACCGCTGTGGTGATGGCCTATACTGATCCTGTCGCACCGGCAAAGGTTTTGACTAAATTTGCTGAGGGAAGTGACAAGTTCACCATACGCTCCGCTGCTCTTGAGGGTGGCAGAATATCCACTGATGAATTGCTTGCACTGTCTAAACTACCGTCCAAGGAAGTCTTGCTCGGTCAGTTTCTTTCTGTCCTCAACGGTGTTCCCACCGGTCTGGTTCAGGTTCTCTCGGCTGTACCGAGAACCTTTCTCTATGGCCTGCGGGCAATTGAAGAGCAGAAGGAACAGGCAGACAACTAGCAGGTGTCTGGCGAGCGGCTCTCTCGGGTCTGTTTCGCTTAGGTGTTGTTGAAATCATTTTATAATTATAACCAAGAGGTAGAGTATAATGTCTGTTTCTAAAGAAGATGTAATCGATTTTATTGCCAATATGTCCGTTCTTGAGCTCTCTCAGATGATCAAGGAGCTTGAAGAGAAATTTGGTGTTTCTGCCGCTGCCCCCGCAGCCGTTGCCGTAGCTGGTGCTGCTGATGTTGCTGCCGGTCCTGCTGCTGAGCAGACTGAATTTGATGCCATTTTGACCGCTGCTGGTGACCAGAAGATCAAGGTCATCAAGGAAGTCCGCGCCATCACCGGTCTTGGTCTGAAAGAGGCCAAGGATCTGGTTGAGGGTGCCCCCCAGCCGCTCAAGGAAGGCGTCACAAAAGACGAAGCCGAAGATATCAAGAAGAAGATCGAAGAGGTCGGTGGTTCTGTTGAAGTAAAGTAACAGCCCCTCTTGATTGTCATCCGTCCAGGACGGATGACCACGCTTGAAGCAACACGCTACCGGCCTGGCCGTGTAGCGTGTTGCGCTTCAGGCTTTTGGTATTTCCTGCGTTTAAAGTTCTTTTCTTTTCAGTATGTTACCCGAACGGCCTTTTGCCGCTCGGGTGAGATTGTTTACAAACAGGTCGTCAGGTATGACTCATCAGCGTGTCCAGTTCAGCCCTATTGGGCCGTTGATTTTGCGCACGGCGTGTTGGTTCATTGATTCTTTCTTGAATCGATTGCCTCATTTCCTTTGTCTTTCCAGGTGGTCCGGCCAGGATGTACGTTTTCTGTGCTGTGTGCTGCCGTCCAATCGGCTGTTGCTTGACAGCTGATCCTGTCAACATTGCCCTTAAGGTTACTTCTCGAGGATGAATATGGAACGAGTGAGAAAAAGTTTTGCTACGGCCGCATCGGTGATGGAACCTCCGCACCTGATTTCAATGCAGCGTCTTTCCTATGAAAAGTTTCTGCAGCAAGACACAGATCCCGATCAGCGCGAGGACTTTGGCCTTCAGGCAATTTTCAATAATATCTTCCCTATCAGTGACTTCAACGGTCTCTGTTCACTTGAGTTCGTCCGCTATAGCTTTGGCGAGCCCAAGTATACGGTCGATGAGTGCCAGCAGCGGGGAATGAGTTATGATATTCCGCTGAAGATCACAGTCCGCCTGATCACCTTTGATGTGGATGAGGAAACCGGTGTTCAAACCATCCGTGACATCAAAGAGCAGGAGGTCTTTCTCGGCAGCTTGCCGCTGATGACCGGTGATGGTGTTTTTGTGGTGAACGGGACTGAGCGGGTCATTGTCTCGCAGCTCCAGCGCTCGCCCGGACTCTTCTTTACCCATGATCAGGGCAAGAGCCATGCCAGTGGCAAGCTTCTCTATTCAGCCCGTATTATCCCGGTGCGTGGTTCATGGATCGACCTTGAGTTTGATATCAAGGATATCCTCTTTGTCCGCATCGATCGACGGCGCAAGTTTCCGGTGACCACTCTGCTCAGGGCTCTTGACCTGAACGGCGAGGAATTGCTGCGCGAATTTTATCTCACGAATCGTGTGGAGCGGGAGGGTGACAAGTACTATGTCTCCTTCAGTTCCCAGACCTCTGTTGGCCAGCGTCTGGAGTTTGATCTGATCAATCCGGCCGATGGTGAGATTCTGGCGAAACAGGGGCGCAAGATCAGCAAGGCCCTGGTCAAGAAGATGGCCTCAACTGGAATTGAACGTCTGCAGATTACGTCTGAAAGTCTTGTTGGTCGGATTCTGGTCACCGATCTTGTGGACGCAAAGAGTGGCGAAGTGGTTGCCCTGTCCAACAGTGAACTGACCGAAACGGTTCTGGAGTCGCTGGTGGGCGCCGGGATCAGCAGCTTTGAAACCCTGTTTATTGACGGTGTTCTCTACAGTGATTCCTTTCACAGGACCCTGGCCCTTGACAAGGTGACCTCTACAGATGAGGCCCTGATTGAGATCTACCGTCGCTTGCGCCCTTCCAGTCCCCCCACCATCGAGATGGCGCGGACCTTTTTTAACAACCTGTTTTTCAACACAGACCTCTATGACCTCTCTGAGGTTGGCCGCTACAAGATCAATGCCCGTCTCGGTCTGGACATCGATATCAATCACCGGGCCCTGACCCGTGAGGATATTATTCATTCCATCCGTTATCTGGTCCGTCTGAAAGACAGCCAGGGGGCCATTGATGATATCGATCATCTGGGCAATCGCCGGGTCCGCACTGTCGGTGAACTGGTGGAAAATCAGTACCGTATGGGCCTGGTCCGGATGGAGCGCGCCATTAAGGAACGCATGAGTCTGCAGGAGGTTGAGACCCTGATGCCTCATGATCTGGTGAATCCCAAACCCATTTCAGCGGCGATCAAGGAATTCTTCGGGACCAGTCAGCTCTCCCAGTTCATGGATCAGACCAATCCCATGTCTGAGGTTACCCACAAGCGTCGTCTCAGTGCATTGGGGCCCGGTGGTCTGTCGCGCGAACGGGCGGGCTTTGAGGTCCGTGATGTTCATCCCACCCATTACGGTCGTATTTGTCCGGTTGAAACACCTGAAGGACCCAATATCGGTTTGATCGTCAGTCTTGCCACTTATGCCCGGGTTAATCCCTATGGCTTTGTCGAGACCCCCTACCGGATGGTCAAGGACCGGATTGTGCTCGATCAGATCAGTTATCTCAGTGCGTTGCAGGAGCAGAAGCAGTTTATTGCCCCTGCGGCCATTGCCCGGGACAAATCCGGTCGTATTGTCCCTGATGCCCTGATCGTCCGCGAAGAGGGTGAGGTTGTGACCGCCCTGGCCGAACAGGTCAGTTACATGGATATTGCCCCGAACCAGATGGTCAGTGTGGCCGCCTCCTTGATCCCCTTTCTGGAGAACGATGATGCCAACCGGGCGCTCATGGGGTCAAACATGCAGCGTCAGGCCGTTCCGCTGATGATAACGGCCGCCCCTCTGGTCGGTACCGGTATGGAGCGTTATGTGGCGCGGGATTCCGGTGCCTGTTTGATTGCCGCGGCCGACGGGGTGGTTGAAGAGGTCGATGCTGGACGTATCGTGGTTCGTTATGATGAGCCGGGTGTCGATGGTTATGACACAGGGATCGCTGTCTATCGTCTGTCCAAGTATAAGAAATCAAATCAGAATACCTGTTTCACCCAGACACCTCTGGTTCTTCCTGGTGAGCGGGTGAGTAAGGGCACGGTCATGGCCGATGGACCGGCTTGCGAAAAGGGTGAACTGGCCCTTGGCAAGAACGTGACTATCGCCTTCATGCCCTGGCGTGGGTTCAACTTTGAGGATTCAATTCTGATCAATGAGCGTCTGCTCAAGGAAGATACTTTCACCTCGCTCCATATTGAGGTCTTTGAGACGGTTGCCCGGGACACCAAGCTTGGCAAGGAGGAGATCACCCGTGATATCCCCAATGTCAGTGAGGAAAATCTCCGCAATCTCGATGACTCAGGTATTGTCCGGATCGGGGCCGAGGTCAAGGCCGGTGACACCATGGTCGGCAAGGTAACGCCCAAGGGCGAGACCATGCTCTCTCCTGAGGAAAAACTCCTTCGCGCCATCTTTGGCGAGAAGGCCCAGGATGTCAAGGATTCCTCCCTGCGCGTCCCGCCCGGTGTTCAGGGAGTGGTGATTGACGCCAAGGTCTTTTCCCGTAAGGGTGTGGACAAGGATGAACGTTCTCTGGTCATTGAAGAGTTGGAAATTGAGCGGATCACCCAGGATAAGTTCGATGAACTGGCCAGCCTGAAACGTGGCGTCTGTCGCGAGATCGGGACAATTATTGCCGGTCGGACTGCCAAGTCTGATATCATCGGTCTGGACGGGAGTCTCGTGGTCAAACTCGGCAAGAAGATCAAGGCCGAGATGGCCGATCTGATCGGTTTTGACGGTCTGCGTGACCTTGATTTTTCCGAGCGTGCCAAATATCAGGAGCAGCTTGATGCCGCCTTTGGACGGTATGAGAAGCAGGCCACTCAGATCAGGCAGCGCTATGACGGCATTATTGAGCGCAAGAAAAAGGGTGATGACCTGCCTCCGGGCGTGGTCAAGATGGTCAAGGTCTATGTTGCCACCAAGCGCAAGCTCTCTGTGGGTGATAAGATGGCCGGTCGCCACGGCAACAAGGGTGTTGTCTCCCGGCTGCTGCCGGAAGAGGATATGCCTTATTTTGCTGACGGCACCACCGTTGATATCGCGCTTAACCCCTTGGGTGTTCCTTCGCGTATGAATGTTGGCCAGGTCCTTGAGGTCCATCTCGGTTTTGCCGCCAAGAAACTGGGCGAGCAGATCAGTGAAATGGCCCAGAACTTCGAATTAAAGGCGATCAAGAAAAAGCTGGCCTCAGTTTACTCCAAGGCCGAGTATGCGGCCATCGTGGATGCCCGCACCGATGATCAACTTCTGGACTGGGCTCGAAAGCATCGAACGGGTGTGCATATGGCCACTCCGGTCTTTGACGGTGCCGCTGAGAAGGAGATCCGGAGTCTGCTGGTTGAGGCCGGTGTCGATGAAGTCGGCCAGAGCCAGCTCTATGATGGCCTGACCGGTGAGCCCTTTGCTAATCAGGTGACCGTGGGGGTTATGTATATGGTCAAACTCCATCATCTGGTTGATAACAAGATCCACGCGCGTTCCACGGGCCCCTATTCCCTGGTCACTCAGCAACCTCTGGGCGGTAAGGCCCAGTTTGGTGGTCAGCGTCTCGGTGAGATGGAGGTCTGGGCCATGGAGGCCTATGGTGCCGCCTATACCCTGAAGGAATTCCTGACGGCCAAGTCTGATGATGTCGAGGGCCGGACCACCATGTATGAACGGATTGTCAAAGGCAACAACTTCCTGACCACTGGTCTGCCTGAATCCTTCAATGTTCTGGTCAAAGAGCTGCAGGGTCTTTGTCTGGAAATGGAGCTTCTCTCCGAATAAGCCGGCTGCTGCATGGTGAAGTCTGGGAGAACAGCGATATGCCTCTATACTACAACGCTATAATGTCTAGCTGGGAGAATTGATTCCGTGGAAGACCTATTCAATTTTTTTCAAAAACCGAAAGCTCCAGTCAAGTTCAACAGTGTCAAGATTTCTCTGGCCTCACCTGAGAAGATCATGGACTGGTCCCATGGTGAGGTGAAGAAGCCTGAGACCATTAACTACCGGACATTCAAGCCTGAGCGCGACGGTCTCTTCTGTGCCAAGATCTTTGGCCCGGTTAAGGACTTTGAGTGTAATTGCGGCAAGTACAAGCGCATGAAACACCGGGGTGTTGTCTGTGAGAAATGTGGGGTTGAGGTCATTCAGTCCAAGGTCCGGCGCGAGCGTCTCGGTCATATCAAGCTTGCCGCTCCCGTGGCCCATATCTGGTTTCTCAAGAGTCTGCCCAGTAAGATTGGCGCGGTCCTTGACCTGACCCTGAAACAGCTGGAAAAAGTCCTCTATTTTGAGCAGTACGCCGTCATTACCTCTGAAGTTGAGGCTCTGCCTCCCACGACACTGCTCACCGAGGAAAAATATCGGCAGGCGGTCGAGGAGTATCCTGGCCAGTTCACCGTCGGGATCGGCGCTGAAGCGATCCGGGAATTGCTGGCCGCTCCGGAGTTGATCTCCCTTGCGGCCACTCTGCGTGAAGAAATGGCGTCCACCAACTCCAAGACCAAGCGGGCAAAGCTCTACAAGCGACTGCACGTGGTCGAGGCCTTCCGTGATTCGGGCAATCGGCCGGAGTGGATGATCCTTGAGGTGATCCCGGTCCTTCCCCCTGATCTCCGGCCTCTGGTGCCGCTTGAAGGCGGCCGTTTTGCCACATCTGATCTCAATGATCTCTATCGTCGTGTTATTAACCGGAACAACCGCCTGAAAAGGCTGCTTGAGCTCGACGCCCCGGATATCATTATTCGCAATGAGAAGCGAATGCTGCAGGAGGCCGTTGACGTCCTCTTTGACAATGGCCGCCGTGGCCGGGTGATTACCGGTGCCAACAAGCGTCCCCTCAAGTCCCTTTCCGACATGCTCAAGGGCAAGCAGGGCCGCTTTCGCCAGAATCTGCTGGGCAAGCGGGTTGATTACTCCGGCCGTTCCGTCATTGTTGTCGGTCCGCATTTGCGTCTCCATCAGTGTGGTATTCCGAAAAAGATGGCCCTTGAGCTGTTCAAGCCCTTTATTTACCATAAGCTGGAGAGTCGTGGCTTTGTCACCACCATCAAGAGCGCCCGTAAGATGGTGGAGAAGGGGACCGAGGAGGTCTGGGACGCCCTGGAAGAGGTGGTGACCGAGTTTCCGGTGATTCTGAACCGTGCTCCGACTCTGCATCGTCTGGGTATGCAGGCCTTTGAGGCCGTATTGATCGAGGGGAAGGCCATTCAGCTGCATCCTCTGGTCTGTGCCGCATTTAATGCCGACTTTGACGGCGACCAGATGGCCGTCCATGTGCCGCTGTCTGTCGAGGCCCAGGTTGAGGCCCGGGTCTTGATGATGTCCACCAACAATATCCTTTCACCTGCCAATGGTGAGCCGGTCATTATTCCGTCGCAGGATATCGTTCTTGGTCTCTATTATATGAGTCGTGAGCGGATCAATGTTCAGGGTGAGGGAAAACTTTTTTCTTCTCCCTCTGAGGCTCGGATCGCCTATGATCATGAACAGGTGGATCTTCAGGCCAGGATCAAGGTCCGTATGGATGGTGCCATGGTCGAGACCACTATGGGCCGGATTCTCCTGGGAGAGCTACTGCCGCCTTCAGTGCCTTTTGCCGAGATCAATAAGGTGATGAGCAAAAAGGCTCTGGCCAAGCTCATCGATTATACCTATCGCCACGCCGGGAGTAAGGACACGGTCATTCTCGCCGATCGTCTGAAAGATCGTGGGTATGAGTATGCCACCCGAGCCGGAATCTCCATCTGTATTAATGATATGAAGATCCCGATGGATAAAGAGGATCTGGTGGAAAAGGCCGAGAAAGAGGTCATGGATGTCGGTCAGCAGTATACCGACGGTCTGATTACCTCCGGTGAGAAGTACAACAAGGTCGTTGATATCTGGTCCAAGGTCACCGATGACGTGGCCAACAAGATGATGGACGATATCAAGGTCGATTATGTCCGCGATCGTGATAATCAGCTTGTTGAGACTCCCAGTTTCAATTCAATCTTTATCATGGCCGATTCCGGTGCCCGTGGTTCCAGGGATCAGATCCGGCAGCTGGCCGGTATGCGTGGTCTGATGGCCAAGCCCTCGGGCGCGATTATCGAGACTCCGATCAAGGCCAACTTTCGTGAGGGGTTGGGGGTGCTTGAGTATTTTATCTCCACCCATGGAGCCCGGAAGGGTCTGGCCGATACCGCGCTGAAGACCGCCAACTCCGGATATCTGACCCGTCGTCTGGTGGATGTGGCTCAGGATTCCACTATTATCGAGAAAGACTGCGGGACTCTGGATGGCAGTATTGCCGAGCCGCTCATGGATGGCGGTGAGATCATTGTTCCCATCGGCGATCGAATTCTCGGTCGGGTGGCCATGGACGATGTGGTTGATCCCTATTCCGGCGAGGTCCTGGTGGCCGTTGGCGAAGAGATCACCGAGAAGAAGGTTCGTCTGATCACCGAGTCCGGAGTTGACCGGGTGAATATCCGTTCGGTGCTGACCTGCCGTTCGCGGCGCGGGGTCTGTGCTGCCTGTTATGGCCGTGACCTTGGTCGCGGACATATGGTCAATATCGGTGAGGCCGTGGGAATCATTGCTGCCCAGTCCATTGGTGAGCCTGGAACCCAGTTGACCATGCGGACCTTTCATATCGGTGGTACGGCCAGTCGTGCCGTTGAGCAGGCTGAGATCCGTACCCAGCGTGGTGGCAAGCTGGTCTTCAAGAACCTTCATTCCGTTGTCAATAACAAGGGGTTCAAGATCGTCATGAACCGCAATGCCGAGCTCTCCATTCAGGATGAGATGGGCCGCGAACGTGAACGCTATAAGGTCAACTACGGGGCCCAGATTCTGGTTGAGGAAGAGACGCAGGTGGCGGCCGGAACAGTCATGGCCGAGTGGGATGCCTATACCCTGCCCATTGTCAGTGAGGTGGGTGGTATCATCAAGTATGGTGATATCCTTGAAGGTGTGACCATGCAGGAAAAAGTGGATGCCGTCACCGGTAAGGTCAGTAAGGTGATTGTCCATTCCAGCGGCGGGGCGCAGCTCAATCCGCGGATCACGGTCAAGAACGACAAGGGCAAGACCCTGAAGTTGCCCAACTCCGAATCCTTTGCCCGTTATGCCCTGTCTGTCGGTTCGATTATCTCCGTGGAGGAGGGTGATGTGATCGCCCCGGGTTCCGTGGTCGGTAAGATTCCCCGTGAATCATCCAAGACCAAGGATATTACAGGTGGTCTGCCGCGCGTGGCTGAGCTGTTCGAAGTCCGTAAGCCCAAGGAACCGGCAGTGATCACTGAGATCGATGGCCGGATCAGTTTCGGCAAGGAACTCAAGGGCAAGCGCCGGGTCGTTGTCACGCCGGAATACGGCGAGCCTCAGGAATATCTGATTTCCAAGGCCAGACATGCCATTGTCCATGAGGGTGATTATGTCCAGGCCGGTGAGCCGCTCATGGAAGGCACAATCCTGCCCAATGACATCCTTCGGGTCCTGGGTGTGAAGGAGTTGGCCAAGTTCCTGGTCAACGAGATCCAGGAGGTCTATCGCCTGCAGGGTGTCAAGATCAATGACAAGCATATTGAGGTCATTGTTCGCCAGATGCTCCGGCGGGTACAGATTACCTCTGCCGGGGATTCCAAATTCATGATGGGGCAGCAGGCCGAGTGGTGGGCCTTTGAGGATGAGCGTGATCGCCTGATCGCTGAGGGTGGGATGCCCCCGGTGGCAGAGCCCATGCTTCTTGGTGTCACCAAGGCCTCTTTGTCGACCGAGAGCTTTATTTCAGCGGCCTCATTCCAGGAGACTACCAAGGTTCTGACCAATGCGGCCATGGCTGGAAAAATAGATGGATTGGCCGGATTGAAAGAAAATGTGATCATGGGTCGCCTGATTTCCGCTGGTACCGGGTTGCGCGGCAATAAGTGAAAGAATCAATCCGTCTTCCCGTAAGAGTTTTTCTCTTGACAGGCCAGAGGAATTTGGATACATATACTTTCTTTCGTGCCGGGTGTCAGAGGTGATATCAGGCGCCTCGATTTTTGAGTCGTTCGTTTTAAGATAATCGAAGAGGAGCAGTAAACAGGATGCCTACAATTAATCAGCTCGTTCGCCAGGGCAGAAAAAAGATGGTCAAGAAGACCAATACACCCGCATTGAAGGGGTCGCCTCAAAAGCGTGGTGTTTGTGTCAGGGTATATACCACAACACCGAAGAAACCGAACTCGGCTTTGCGTAAGGTGGCCAGGGTCAGATTGACCAACGGCATTGAGGTAACCTCATATATTCCGGGTATTGGTCATAACCTGCAGGAGCATTCAGTTGTTCTGATCAGGGGTGGTCGTGTCAAGGATCTTCCTGGTGTTCGATATCATGTTATCCGCGGTACTCTTGATACCCTAGGCGTATCCAACAGGTCTCAAGGTCGCTCCAAATACGGCGCTAAGCGGCCGAAATAACATTTGTTGATAAGTAGGGAAAGAGGAATACCATGCCGCGCAAAAAATTTACAGACAGACGACATACAGAACCGGATTCTCGCTTTAACTCGCTGCTGGTGACCAAGTTCACCAACGGTATTATGGAGCAGGGCAAGAAAAGTATCGCCCAGCGTATCTTTTACGATGCAATGGATATTGTCGCTGACAAGATCAAGGATAACGACCCCCTGACCGTCTTTGAGGAGGCCATGGAAAAGGTTCGTCCTCGGGTTGAGGTGAAGTCTCGCCGTGTCGGCGGTGCCACTTATCAGGTGCCCATGGAGGTTCGTCAGAGCCGCCGTAACGCCCTGGCCATTCGCTGGTTAATCTCCTTTGCCAAGTCTCGTTCAGGTCGCTCCATGTCTGAAAAGCTGGCCGCCGAAGTAATGGATGCCTATAATAATCGTGGTGCAGCGGTCAAGAAGCGTGATGACACGCATCGTATGGCCGACGCCAATAAGGCCTTTGCCCATTATCGCTGGTAGCATTCAGTAAATTTTGAAGTTGTTGGTGGGTGTTCCGCAGGGACTGCTGAGTCAACGGTGAGCTGATGTCTGTGGATAAAGAACTGGCCCGGGTACGTAATATCGGGATCATGGCCCACATTGACGCGGGCAAGACCACCACAACAGAACGAGTACTTTTTTACACCGGTCGTTCCTACAAGATCGGAGAGGTTCATGAGGGCACAGCCGTCATGGACTGGATGGAGCAGGAGCAGGAGCGCGGCATAACCATTACATCGGCTGCCACCACCTGTACCTGGAAAGACAGTAAGATCAATATTATTGACACACCCGGTCACGTCGACTTTACCGTCGAGGTTGAAAGGTGTCTCAGGGTGCTTGACGGTGTTGTAGCTGTTTTCTGTGCCGTCGGCGGAGTTGAGCCTCAGTCCGAAACGGTCTGGAGGCAGGCCGATAAGTACGGGATACCTCGACTTGCCTTCGTCAATAAGATGGACCGTATCGGGGCCAACTTTGATCGCTGTCTGGACATGATAAGAAAAAGGCTTGGTGCCAATCCGGTAGCGATTCAGTTACCGGTGGGGTCAGAAGCCGAGTTTGCCGGGGTTATTGATCTGATCGAAGCCAAGATGTTGGTCTTTGATGAAGACACCCTGGGGCAGGACATCAGTGAGCTGGAAATTCCTGACCAGTATCACGATATATTCACGGCCGCACGTTTGACGCTCCTCGAGAAGTTGGCCGACTTCGATGAGGGGGTCATGGAGAAATACCTAGAAGATACACCGGTATCTGCGACTGAGATTTATAGTGCTCTCAGAAAGGCGACACTCGGGTTACACCTGGTGCCGGTTTTGTGTGGAAGTGCTTTTAAGAATAAAGGGATTCAGCCCCTGCTGGATGGCGTGATCCGTTTTCTTCCGTCTCCGCTTGATGTTCCACCTGTCGAGGGAGAAGGAAAAAGTGGTGAGATCCTCTTCCGGGAGGCCAGTGATGACGAGGCCTTTTGTGGTCTTGTTTTCAAGCTGATGAGTGATTCCTTTGTCGATTCTTTGGCCTTTATCCGGGTTTACTCGGGCGGGATCAAGGTTGGACAGAAGGTCTATAATCCTGTGAAGAAGAAACAGGAAAAGATCGGTAAGATACTCAGGCTGCATGCCAACAAGCGGGAAGAGGTTGATTTCCTCGGGACCGGTGATATCGGTGCGTTGATTGGACTGAAGTTTACGACGACCGGCGATACGCTCTGCCTCTTGGGTGATTCCATTATCCTTGAGAGCATGGATTTTCCAGAGCCGGTGATCGGGGTGGCCATTGAGGCCAAGAGTAAGGCCGACGAAAAAAAGCTGGCTGAGACCCTGCAAAAGATTGCGACTGAAGATCCCTCGTTTACTATTTCCACCAACGAGGAGACCGGTCAGACCATTATTTCCGGGATGGGCGAGCTTCACCTGGAAATTATTGTTCATCGCCTGCTGAATGAGTTCAAGGCAGCGGCTACGGTCGGCAAGCCTCAGGTTTCTTATAAAGAGACCATTGGCGCCACCAGTCGAGCCGAAGGAAAATTTGATCACCTGACCGGTGGCAAGGGCCAGTACGGCCATGTGATCATCGAAGTTGAGCCCCTGGAAAGGGGTGCCGGTTTTGAGTTTGTCAACCGGGTGAGTGACGACCAGGTTCCGCCCCAGTTTCTCAGCGCTATTGAGCGTGGGATCAGGGACAGCCTTGATTCGGGGCCCTTGATCGGCTATCCCCTGACCGATTTGAAGGTCAGTCTGGTGGGTGGTTCATGTCACGATGATGAGTCCACGGATATGGCCTTTGGAGTGGCCGCGGCCATGTCGATTCGACGAGCCGGAACCGAGGCCAGCCCGTTGCTTCTAGAGCCGATTATGGATCTTGAGGTGGTCAGTCCTGAAGAGTATCTGGGTGAGGTCATGAATGATCTCAACTCAAAACGGGGCAAGGTTGTTGGTGTTGAGCCCCGAGGAGACCTGCAGGTGGTCAGAGCAGAGGCGCCTTTGGCTGAGATGTTTGGCTATTCGACCTCGCTCAGGTCAGCCACGCAGGGGCGGGCCAACTTTAGTATGCATTTTATGAAATATGATGTTGTTCCAGCCGCTAAGGCAGAGCAAATAGTGAAAAAGATCAGAGGGATTTAAGCCCAGCATCCGAGAGGTACGATCATGGCAAAAGAGAAATTCAGCAGAACTAAACCGCATGTCAATGTTGGTACCGTTGGTCATATCGATCATGGAAAGACCACCTTGACCGCAGCCATCACCCGGGTCCTGTCTACCAGAGGCCAGGCCAAGTTCACTGACTTCAGTGACATTGACAAGGCCCCGGAAGAGAAGGAGCGTGGAATCACCATTGCCACTGCCCATGTCGAGTATGAGACCACCGGTCGTCATTACGCCCATGTCGACTGCCCCGGTCATGCTGACTATATCAAGAACATGATCACCGGTGCCGCCCAGATGGATGGTGCGATCCTGGTGGTTGGAGCCGATGACGGCCCCATGCCCCAGACCCGCGAGCATATCCTGCTTGCCCGTCAGGTCGGTGTCCCCTATATCGTGGTCTTCCTGAACAAGTGTGACATGGTTGACGACGAAGAGCTGATCGAGCTTGTGGAGATGGAGCTGCGTGAGCTGCTTGACAAGTACGAGTTCCCCGGTGACGATACCCCGATCATTCGTGGTTCAGCCCTCAAGGCCCTTGAGAACCCCGAGGATGAGGCATCTGCCAAGTGTATCTGGGAATTGATGGACGCCATTGATTCCTATATCCCTGAGCCGGAGCGTGACGTCAACAAGCCATTTCTGATGCCGGTTGAGGACGTGTTCTCTATCTCAGGACGTGGAACAGTGGCCACTGGCCGGATCGAGCGCGGTGTGGTTCATGTGGGTGACGAGGTTGAAGTGGTTGGTGTTCGCACCACTCAGAAGACCACGGTCACCGGTGTTGAGATGTTCCGCAAGCTTCTTGACGAGGGTCAGGCTGGTGATAACGTCGGCATCCTGCTCCGTGGTCTGAAGCGTGATGACATCGAGCGTGGCCAGGTCCTTGCCGCACCCAAGTCAATTACCCCGCACACCAAGTTCAAGGCCGAGTGCTATATCCTGAGCAAGGATGAGGGTGGACGTCATACCCCGTTCTTCAACGGCTATCGTCCCCAGTTTTACTTCCGGACCACAGATGTGACCGGGATTGTCAGTCTGCCCGAGGGCGTTGAGATGGTCATGCCCGGCGACAACGTTGCCGTCGAGGCCGAACTGATTACTCCGATCGCCATGGAAGTCGGTCTGCGTTTTGCCATCCGCGAGGGTGGTCGTACCGTCGGCGCTGGTGTTATCAGCGAAATCATTGAATAAGGCTATAAAATGATACCAACAGATAAGATTAGAATTCGTTTGAAGGCTTATGATCATAAGTTGCTTGATCAGTCCACTTCCGAGATTGTCGAGACGGCCAGACGTACAGGTGCTGCGGTTGCCGGACCGATTCCACTGCCGACATCTATTAACAAGTACTGTGTACTGCGTTCGCCGCATGTCGACAAGAAATCTCGTGAGCACTTTGAAATGCGCACTCACCGCCGACTTCTTGATATTCTTGAGCCCACTCAGCAGACCATTGACATGTTGATGAAGCTCGAACTTTCTGCTGGCGTGGCTGTCGAGATTAAACTGCCGTAGAAATACGAGCAGCTGAAGAAAACCAATTGAACGGATAGAGTTATGCCAAAGACAATGGGTATATTAGGAAAAAAGATCGGAATGACCCGTATCTATACAGAGCTGGGTTTTGCGGTACCGGTAACGGTGATCGAGGCTGGCCCCTGTACTGTGCTTCAGGTCAAGTCTGAGGCCACTGATGGATATAATGCCATTCAGGTGGGCCTGGGCGAGAAAAAGGCCTCGCGGGTCAGCAAGCCTGCAGCGGGGCATGCCGCCAAGGCCGGAAAGGCTGGATTTTATCATATCCAGGAATTTCGTGTCGCTGATCCTGCACAGTATCAGATTGGACAGACCGTAGGTCTTGATGGTTTGGTTCAGGCAGGCGATGTGATCGATGTCCAGGGAACCTCTAAGGGTCGCGGATTTCAGGGTGTTATCAAGCGCCATGGTTTCAGCGGCGGCGGTGCCGGTCATGGTTCGAACTTTCACCGTGCACCGGGTTCCATCGGCTGCAGTGCCTGGCCTTCCCGTGTTATCAAGGGAAAGAAGATGCCCGGCCGCATGGGGAATGACATCGTGACTAAAAAGAATGTACTGGTTATGGATGTGCGGTCCGAAGATAATTTGATCCTGGTGAAGGGATCGGTTCCCGGTGCCAAGCAAGGTCTGTTAAAGATCTTCAGCAAGTAATTCATATCCGGGGCACCCCCAGGTCAGTCAAGGAGTAGAGAATGTCAACAGTTAGCGTACTCAATATAAAGAATGAAAAAGTGGGCGAGATCGATCTCAATGAGAAGATCTTTGATCTCGATGTCAAGGAGTATCTGCTCCATGACGTGGTCCGCTATCAGCGTGCCGCACGTCGTGGTGGTAATGCCTGTACCAAGACGCGAGTCGAGGTGCGTGGCGGCGGCGCAAAGCCCTGGCGGCAGAAGGGGACCGGACGCGCGCGTGCCGGTACCAGGACCTCTCCCCTGTGGCGTGGTGGTGGTGTAACCTTTGGGCCCAAACCCCGTGATTATACCTTCAAATTGAACCGTAAGGTCAAGAAGCTTGCCTTGGCCATGGCCGTCAGTGCCCGTTTTCAGGAAGGCAATCTTATGGTGCTTGATGCGTTCAATATGGATGCCATCAAGACCAAGGACTTCATGGGGATCATGAAGAACCTGGAGATTGAAAACTGCCTCCTGGTCACTCCGCCCGACAATGAGATTGTTGCCAAATCTGCGCGCAACGTGAATGGCGTCAAGGTGATGACCACCGACGGCCTGAATGTCTACGATATCCTTTTGCACAAGAAACTGATCCTGGTTCAGCCGGTGATTGAAAGTCTTGAAGAGAGGTTGCTGGTATGAAAAATTTATTCAGTGTACTCCGTGGCCCCTGTTTGACCGAGAAGGCCTCTTTTCAGCAGGAACAAGATGGAAAGATCGTGTTCAAGGTGAATCCGGATGCCAATAAAATTGAAATCAAACGCGCCGTTGAGCAGATGTTTCCTGTCAAGGTGAAGAGTGTGCAGACTGCGACCCTTCATGGCAAGAACAAGCGTGTCGGTAAGCATACCGGATTTACCGGTAACTGGAAAAAAGCCTACGTGACCTTGTCGGAAGGCGAGATCAATTTTGCCGATGAGCTGTAATTTTCTGCCCAGAGACTGTGACTCCCTGGAGGAGCCGGAACGTGCAGCAGAGCATCTCTCACAACCAATCTGATGGAGCGATCGGGAAATCATGACGATAAAGACTTATAAACCAACATCTGCCGGTAAACGGCATCATGTCTCAATACTCAATCCGACCCTCTCCACTGATGGTCCGGAAAAGAGTCTCTGTGTCAGCCTCTCCAAAAGCGGCGGCAGAAACAACTATGGCCGGATCACCTCCCGTCATATCGGCGGCGGACACAAGCGCAAGTATCGGATCATCGATTTCAAGCGCAACAAGGTCGATATCCTGGCCCGGGTCCAGTCCATTGAGTACGACCCGAACCGTTCGGCCAACATTGCCCTGTTGATGTATGTCGATGGCGAGAAAACTTATATTCTTGCCCCTGAGGGCATCTCTGTCGGCGATACAATCGTTGCCGGTGACAATGTTGATATTCAGCCAGGCAATTGTCTGCCGCTGGTCAACATCCCCTTGGGTACCATTATCCATAACATCGAGATGAAGATCGGCAAGGGTGCCCAGATGGTCCGGAGCGCTGGCGTATCTGCGCAGCTCATGGCCAAAGAAGGGACCTATGTCCAGGTTCGGTTGCCCTCAGGCGAGGTACGCAAGTTTCACAAGCTCTGTCGCGCCTGCATCGGTCAGGTGGGAAATCGTGAGCATGAGAGCCAGAAACTGGGCAAGGCAGGCCGCACCCGCTGGATGGGCAAACGTCCGCATGTCCGTGGTGTTGCCATGAATCCCGTCGATCATCCCATGGGTGGAGGTGAAGGCAAGAGTTCCGGTGGTCGTCATCCATGTACTCCCTGGGGCTATCCGACCAAGGGCTACAAGACCCGCACCAACAAGTCTTCCGACAAGTATATTGTCAAGAAGAGATCATAACGAGGAGTAAGGCATGTCACGCTCAGTAAAAAAGGGCCCTTTTGTAGACGAACATCTGATCAAAAAGGTGGATACCGCCGTTGAAATCGGATCTCGCAAGGTGATTAAAACGTGGTCTCGTCGTTCAGACATTATTCCGCAGATGGTCGGTTTGACCTTTGCGGTGCATAACGGCAAGAAGTTTATCCCCGTTTTTGTCTCCGAGAACATGGTTGGCCACAAGCTTGGTGAGTTTTCGCCGACCAGGACCTACTATGGTCATGCAACCGACAGAAAGGGCAAAAAGAAATAAGGTCAATCGTATTTAGCGTCCCGGCAAGTCCGACGAGGAGTATAACATGGAAGCTCGAGCCATTGGGAGACAGATTCGTATCTCTCCGCAGAAGGCCAGACTGGTTGCAGATGTAATCAGAGGAATGGAAGTAGGTCAGGCATTGAACACCCTCAGGTATATGCCGAAAAAGGGTGCTCTGATTATTCGCAAGGTTGTAGAGTCTGCAGTTGCCAACGCAACCCAGGCCGATCAGACTGATGTGGACAATCTGTTTGTTAAAAAGATTTTTGTTGATGATGGACCATCCTTGAAGCGGATTCGCCCTCGAGCAATGGGGCGCGCCACCCGGGTGATCAAGCGTACGAGTCATATTACCGTAGTCCTTGATGAACAATAGTTCTTTACAAGGACGTTGCGAGCGAGTATGAATCTCACTTTTTTGATTTTATGAATAACGTATGATGCTGGAGGATCGTTTTGGGGCAGAAAGTTAATCCGTTAGGTTTTAGACTTAACATCACCCGGACATGGGATTCGGTCTGGTATGCAGACAAAAATTATTCCGAGTTTCTGATTGAAGATCAGAAGATCCGGAAATTCTTGAAGAAACGGCTTTCTCATGCCTCGCTCTCCAAGATTGTCATTGAGCGTACTGGTGAAAAGGTTCGGATCAAGCTGTTTACGGCGCGACCCGGAATCATCATTGGCAAGAAGGGTTCTGAGATTGAAGCCCTGAAGGCTGATCTGGAAAAATTCATCAAGCGCAGCGTCCTTCTGGATATCCAGGAAGTCCGCCGTCCTGAGGCCGATGCTCAGCTTCTGGCTGAGAATATTGCCGGTCAACTGGTGCGTCGAGTCGCTTTTCGTCGGGTAATGAAAAAGGCCGTCAGTTCAGCCTTGCGTTTCGGGGTCCAGGGGATTAAAATATCCTGTTCAGGCCGCCTTGGTGGTGCTGAAATGTCACGTTGTGAATGGGTACGTGAAGGCCGTGTGCCTCTTCATACCCTGAGAGCGGATGTTGATTATGCCCTGGCAGAGGCTTTGACGACCTACGGACTGATTGGTGTCAAGGTTTGGATCTTTAAGGGTGAAGTGCTCAGCGACAAAGATCAGGCTGTAATCTGATTGCAGTCCTTCCTGCTTCCCCTGAATTATCCTTTTTTTATAAAGGGAGTTTGAAATGTTAAGTCCCAAGAAAGTTAAACATAGAAAAGTATTTGTAGGGAAGATGCGGGGAGTTGCCCAGCGCGGCTCCAGTATCGCCTTTGGTGATTATGCTCTCAAGGCGATTGAGGGCGGTAAGCTCTCTGCCCAGCAGATTGAGGCAGCGCGTATTGCTATTAATAGAAAGATCAAGCGTGGTGGTCAGGTCTGGATTCGGGTTTTCCCGGATAAGCCTCTCACCAAGAAAGCAGCTGAAACCCGTATGGGTAAGGGTAAAGGTGCACCCGACTCATGGGTTGCTCCAGTGAGACCTGGTCGTATTATCTACGAGTTGACAGGTGTTGACGAGGCAGTTGCTATCCGGGCGCTGAGTCTTGCCGGTAATAAATTTCCTTTTGCCTGCAAGGTCATCTCCAGGAGGAATTCAATATGAAAATGAATGAGTTGCAGAAGCTGTCCACTGAGGATCTGGTTAAGAAGGAAAGAGAATTGCGTGAAGAGATGGGGAAGATTTCATTTCAGCACAAGATTCGGCCTCTGGAAAACACAGCCCGCATTGGTCAGATCCGTAGGGATATCGCCAGGATTTGCACCCTGCGCAATCAGAAAGACGTGCAATAACAGTGGCTGGTGCCCTTGAAATGAGGGTGCTTGAATCCACAAGATTCTATCTTGCGTTGAACTAATTATGAGTGAATTAAAAAAAGTTAGAAAAACACGGACAGGTTCTGTTGTCAGCAACAGAATGGAAAAAAGCATAGTTGTCCAGGTTGAAAGGAAGGTCCGCCATAAGTTATATGGAAAATTTATCAAACGGACCGTTAAGTATGTTGCCGATGACCCTGATAATCAGTGTCAGATTGGTGACCTTGTCCTGATTGAAGAGTGTCGGCCATTGAGCAAGCGGAAACGCTGGCGGCTTCGTTCCATCCTGGAAACACCAGCTGTATAATCTAAAAATTTAAGTGACTGTGGCCGCCATTCGGCGTGCTGCAACTGATTTTTGATCAGGTGACAAAATGATACAGAGTGAAACAGTTCTGAATGTAGCCGACAATTCCGGTGGCCGGAAGGTTTTGTGTATCCGGGTCTTGGGCGGTTCGAGAAAACGGTATGCCACCATTGGTGACGTGATCGTGGTGGCGGTAAAAGATGCCATTCCCCACGCCAAGGTCAAGAAAGGTGATGTAATGAAGGCGGTTGTCGTCCGTACGGCCAAAGAACGTCGGCGGATGGATGATACCTGGATAAAGTTTGATGAGAATGCTGCAGTGCTTCTCGGCAGCAACGGTGAACCCGTGGGCACGCGTATTTTCGGACCTGTGGCCAGGGAACTCAGGACTCAGGGATTTATGAAGATTATATCATTGGCCCCTGAAGTACTGTAATAGATTGACTGAAGTGTTTTGACGCCCTCAGTTTGAGAAAAGGTAACGGATATGGCACAGGGTAGAACATACCTGAAGAAGAATGATCAGGTGGAAGTAATCGCAGGCAAGGACAAAGGCCGGGTCGGCAAGGTGTTGAAGGTGCTGGCCCAGGATAATCAGGCCATTGTTGAGCGGGTCAACATGATCAAGCGACACATGAAAGCGACTGAAATGAATAAGCAGGGCCAGATTGTAGAGAAGGAGGCACCGATTCATGTCTCGAATCTTCAGCTGATTTGTCCTGAGTGTACCAAGACCGGTCGTGTCGGCAAGAAGATATTGGATGACGGGACCAAGGTCCGTTTTTGCAAGAGCTGCGGTGAATCCATCGAAGCTCAGAAATAGGACAAAGTACAGGCTTACGCCAGGAGTTATAAATGGGTGCGCTGAAAGATTTTTATTTGAAGGAATGTGTTCCGGCTCTGATTGAAGAGTTTGGCTACACTAATATCATGCAGGTTCCAAAGATTGAGAAGATTGTTCTCAACATGGGCCTGGGTGAAGCTGTTCAGAATCCTAAGATTATTGAGGGTGCTGCGGAAGAATTGACCAAGATTGCCGGCCAGAAGGCCGTAGTAACTCGGGCCAAGAAATCCATCGCCGGCTTTAAATTACGTGAGGGTATGCCTATCGGCTGTCGGGTAACCCTTCGTCATGATTATATGTTTAATTTTATGAGTAAGCTTGTGAATATTGCTCTGCCCCGTGTCCGCGACTTTCGCGGCTTATCTCCCAAGATGTTTGACGGGCGTGGCAATTTTTCACTGGGGATTACTGAGCATATTATCTTCCCTGAGATCGATTATGATAAAATCGACAAGATCAAGGGGTTGAATATCTCAATTGTGACCACGGCCAAAACAAATGATGAAGGCCGGGCCCTGCTTCGACTGCTGGGAATCCCCTTCAAAAAATAAATGTATTAAGAGCGTTCAAGCTCTGATCAATCTGACAGGAATTGGAGGTTGTTTTGGCGAAGAAATCGTTGATAGCAAAAGCTGCCCGTAAGCCAAAGTTTGAAGTGCGAAAGTATAACCGTTGTCCGCTCTGTGGGCGGTCACGGGCTTTTATCAGAAAATTTGGGGTCTGCAGAATTTGCTTCAGAAACCTGGCCCTGCGTGGTGAAGTTACCGGCGTGACCAAGTCAAGCTGGTAAACTGATCCGGTGCGCTCCTTGAGATACTGTGGTTTTTGTGAATGTTAAGAAATAGAGAAGGAGTCTCGCTATGTCAATGAGCGATCCCCTGGCTGACATGCTGACCAGGATTAGAAATGCGAGCATGGTTAAGTTTCCGACGGTGCAGATGCCTAAGTCCAATGTAAAGGTTAATCTTGCCAAGACCTTGAAGCAGGAGGGATATATCTCCGGCTATCATGTCTCAGATGAAGGTCCTCAGGGCCAACTGATCATTGATCTCAAATATGGCCCTCATAATGAGGCGGTCATTACCGGAATCAAGCGGGTCAGCAAGCCTGGTCTGCGGAAATATGTCGGGGTAAATGATGTTCCCCGCGTTCTGAATGGGCTTGGAGTGGCGATCATTTCAACCTCCATCGGTATTATTACCGATCGTGAGGCACGGGCCAAGAATATTGGTGGAGAGATACTCTGCGAAGTGTGGTAACACTCGCGGATCAGTGGAGGTAATATATGTCTCGAATTGGAAAAGAGCCCATCCCGATCCCCAAGGGCGTCAAGGTCACCATCAGTGGCCAGCAGGTTAATGTCAAGGGCGGGAAGGGTTCCCTTGACAGAATAGTACGCGATGAAATCGAGATTTTGCTTCAGGATGATGTCGTTCTGGTCAATACCCGTG
This sequence comes from uncultured Desulfobulbaceae bacterium, assembly GCA_937910875.1. GTDB lineage: Bacteria > Desulfobacterota > Desulfobulbia > Desulfobulbales > Desulfocapsaceae > Desulfatifera. The sequence goes on from CALENA010000189.1 coordinate 62,741, forward strand.
ATGATTCGCAGAAAACAAATGCTTTCAGAGGGTTATTCCGCAGTCTGATCAATAATATGATTATTGGTGTAGACCAGGGATTCCAGAAGAAGTTGCTGATCGAAGGTGTCGGGTATAAGGCCAATGTCAGTGGCTCAACGCTTACCCTCAATGTAGGTTATTCCAATCCGGTCGAGTTTAACGTACCGAAGGGGATTTCAGCCATCATGACGGGGAATACCGCGATCACCCTTGAATCCATTGATAAGGAACTTCTTGGTCTGACCGCAGCACGGATTCGCAGTGTACGGAAACCTGAGCCTTACAAGGGCAAGGGAATTCGGTATGAGAATGAGTATGTCGCCCGTAAGGTCGGTAAGTCTGGCGGTAAAAAATAATATTGTCACGCGTCCTCATGCGGGGATTGCTTGACGTTTGCACAATGGTACACTGAGATGGCAAAGACAAATCCAAAGAAATTGGCCAGAGCACGGCGGGTCCTGCGTATTCGCAAAAAGATCAGCGGCACTACGGCCTGTCCTCGTCTTCGGGTCTTTAAGAGTAATAAGCATATTTATGCCCAGATCGTTGATGACTCCTGCGGTTGCACCCTGGCCTGTATGTCGACCGTTGACAAGGGGTACGAACCTGTAGCCGATGCCGACAAAAAGGGTCAGGCCGAAAAGGTCGGTGAATTGATCGCTGCCCGCGCCAAGGCCGCTGGAATCAGCAAGGTGGTCTTTGATCGTGGTGGTTGCATCTATCATGGCCGGGTCAAGGCCCTGTCGGATGGTGCCCGTAAAGGTGGGCTTGAATTCTAATATCAGTTGAAGGAGGGGGTGTCCCTTGTCAGATTTTAAACGTCCCAAGAGTGAGAATACCGAAGAACTGATAGAGAAGATTGTCTTTATCAACCGTGTCGCAAAGGTTGTCAAAGGTGGTCGCCGTTTCAGTTTCAGCGCCATTGTTGTTGTCGGAGACGGCAAAGGAAAGGTCGGTTATGGATTGGGTAAGGCCAATCAGGTTCCTGACGCTATCCGTAAGGGTGTTGATAAGGCCAAGAAAGATATGTTTCGCGTCTCTCTGACCGATATCTCCATTCCTCATCAGATCACCGGACATTATGGTGCAGGCAAAGTGTTATTGAAGCCGGCCTCTGAAGGTACCGGTGTGATAGCGGGTGGTCCTGTCCGGGCGGTCCTTGAGGCAGCTGGTGTCCATAATATTCTGACCAAGTGTCTGGGATCGAATAATCCGCACAATATGGTCAAAGCGACTCTTGATGGGCTGCGCAATATGCGTACCCCTGAGACCATTGCCCGTCTGCGTGGCATGAGCGTCGAAGAGATTACATCGTAAGAGGAACAAGGACACAGTGGCCCATTTGTATGCCCTGCGTGATTGTTTTCCTGATTTAAATAGATATTGAAAGGTAGTCAAATGGCCGAGACAATTACCTATACTCTGGTGAAGAGCGGAATCGGAAGTCCTAAGAAGATCCGTGAGACTCTCATCGGGCTGGGGCTGAATAAGATGCAAAAGACCGTTACCCGAAAGGACACCCCGGAGTTTCGTGGGATGCTGAACAAGGTACGGCACCTCGTAAAAATTGAGGAGAAATAGGATGTTGACCTTAGGAAATCTTTCACCAAATCCCGGTTCCACCCGCCAGCGTAAACGTCTTGGCCGTGGACCCGGCTCCGGCCACGGGAAAACCGCTGGTCGTGGACATAAAGGCTATAAGGCTCGTTCCGGCTCTGGTGTCAAACCTGGGTTTGAGGGCGGTCAGATGCCACTGCAGCGTCGCCTGCCCAAACGTGGTTTTCACAACATCTTCCGGGTTGAATATGCTTTGGTCTCATTGACCCAGCTTGATTCCTTTGAAGCTGGTGCAGAGATCACGACTGAATCTCTGGCCGCGGCCGGAATTGTCCGTACCGGCATGCCGGTCAAGGTTCTGGCCAATGGTGAGATCAGCAAGGCTGTGACCCTCAAGGTCGAGAAGATCAGCGGCAGTGCCCGGGCCAAGGTTGAAGCGGCCGGCGGCAGTGTCCTTGATCAGGACTGAGTTGAGTCTATTTGCTATCCGGTTGTTTTAACCCCATCAGGAACTTGATAATTTCATGAGTGGTCTACAGAGTGCTGCCAACATTCCGGAGTTGAGGAAGAGAATCTTCTTTACCCTGGCCATGCTTGCCGTGTATCGGGCAGGTGTGCAGGTTCCGACGCCGGGTATTAATGGTGAGGCCCTGGCCGCTTTTTTCCAGCAGAACGCCGGCACCCTTTTCGGGATGTTCAATATGTTCTCGGGCGGCGCTTTGGAGAATTTTTCCATTTTTGCCCTGGGGATCATGCCCTACATCAGCGCCTCGATTATTATCCAGCTGCTGACAGTGGTTATTCCCCAGCTTGAAACCTTGAAGAAGGAAGGCGAGGCCGGACAGCGCAAGATCACCCAGTATACCCGCTACGGGACCGTCGGCCTGAGTATTATCCAGGGGATGTTCATCGCCACCGGGCTTGAGGGCATGAGTGGCCCTGGTGGTGAGGCGATTGTTTTGATACCTGGTCTCCAATTCAAACTGATGACCATGATCACCCTGACGGCCGGGACTTCTTTTATCATGTGGCTGGGTGAGCAGATGACCGAGCGCGGCATTGGCAATGGGATCTCCTTGATCATCTTTGCCGGTATCGTGGCCCGTGGACCTGCTGCGATCGTCAACTCGATCCAGTTGATCAAGGCAGGTGAGATCACCCTGTTTTTTGTCCCCTTTATCCTTTTGTTCATGTTTGCCGTGGTTGCTGTTATCGTCTTTTTTGAGACGGCTCAGCGGCGAATCCCGATCCAGTATGCCAAGCGTGTCGTTGGTCGGCGGGTCTATGGCGGTCAGAGCTCGCATCTGCCCCTGAAGATCAATATCGCAGGTGTTATCCCGCCGATCTTTGCCTCATCAATTATGATGTTTCCGGCAACCCTGGGTGGTTTTATCCAGATAGACTGGGTGCAGCGTATGTCTGCGGCCCTTTCGCCTGGTACGGTTTATTACTATATTTTATTCGTTGGTATGATCGTCTTCTTTTGTTTTTTTTATACCGCAGTAACTTTCAAACCAGATGATGTAGCTGAAAACCTGAAGAAGAATGGCGGGTTTGTCCCAGGTATTCGTCCTGGCCGGAAGACCGCTGATTTTATTGATAAGGTTCTGACCCGATTGACTGTTGTAGGAGCCATCTACTTGAGTGTGGTCTGTGTCCTGCCGTCAGTTTTGATCTCCCAGTTGAACGTCCCATTTTATTTTGGTGGTACGGCCCTGTTGATTATCGTCGGTGTTGCCATTGATACTATTTCGCAGGTTGAGTCACATATGGTGATGCGTAATTACGAAGGGTTCATGAAGGCAGGTAAGGTTCGCGGCCGATAGAATGATTTTCCTCGGTTAGGGCAGGTGAGTAAGCCGATATTGATCAAGAGTCCCGCTGAGATTGCTCTCATGTTTGAGGCCAATCAGATCGTGGCCGAGACCCTGTCCATGCTCCAGGCTGTAGCCGAGGCAGGGATGACGACCTTTGAATTGGATCGTCTGGCAGAAGAACTCTGTCTGAGGCGAAAGGCGAGACCAGCCTTTAAAGGATACAGTGGATTTCCCGCCAGTCTTTGTGTTTCGCTCAATGAACAAGTCGTGCACGGAATACCCTCCCGTAAGTGTAAACTGAGAAATGGAGATATTCTCTCCATTGATTTTGGTGTTGAGTATCAGGGCTTTTTTGGCGACTCGGCCATCAGTTTTGCCATTGGCCAGATTGATGACCAGCGTCAGCGCCTTCTGCAGACCACTGATGAGGCCCTGACCCTGGCCATTTCTCAGGTTCAGGTAGGGAAGCGGATTGTTGATATTTCCCGGGCAGTCCAGGATCATGTGGAGCCGCGTGGCTTTTCAGTTGTTCGGCAGTTTGTCGGCCATGGAATCGGCCGATCGCTCCACGAAGGTCCCGAGATTCCCAATTATGTGAGCGAAGGCCAGTCCCCGCGCCTGCAGGAGGGTATGGTTTTGGCCATTGAGCCCATGATTAATTTGGGAACAGAAAAGGTCAAGGTCTTGCGTGATGGCTGGACCGTGGTTACTGCCGACAAAAAGTGTTCTGCCCATTTTGAACATTCAGTGGCACTGACGGCTGATGGTCCGCTGGTTCTCAGTAACCGTGAACAATTCATGGGCAGAAATAAATAAAGCTTCTCTTTTTGAGAGAGGTGTATTATAAATAAAGTTTTTTCGTTTGAAATAATAAAAGTTGGGAGAGTGTATGGCCAAGGAAGAAGCCATTGTGGTTGAGGGTACTATTGTGGAGCCGTTGCCCAACGCAATGTTTCGTGTTGAACTTGAAAATGGACATAAGGTCCTGGCCCATATTTCTGGAAAGATGCGGATGCATTTCATCAAGATCCTTCCTGGCGACCGTGTCACCGTTGAGTTGTCGCCCTATGATCTGTCTCGTGGTCGGGTGACCTTTCGAGCCAAGAAATAATAACATCAGAAAAAGAGCTGGGTTGATATGAAAGTACGTTCTTCAGTTAAAAAAATTTGTAGTGAATGCAAGGTGTTCAAGCGTAATGGTGTTGTTCGTGTCAGTTGTAAGATCAAGAAACACAAGCAGCGTCAGGGATAAGGCAAGAAGTACCTTTTGCCCCGTGGCGTTCACCTTACATTTATAAGTTATAGGCTTTTTAAGGAGATGAATTAGTGGCTCGTATAGCAGGTGTTGACCTTCCCAAAAACAAGCACATGGATCGCGCCCTGACCTATATTCATGGGCTTGGGCTCACTTCTGCGCGCAAGATACTTGATCGCGTTGATTTGCCCTATACCATGAACAGTGACGATCTTGACGGCGAAGATGTAAATCGTATCCGGAAGATTCTTGAAAGCGACTATATGGTTGAGGGTGACCGGCGTCGTGAGGTGTCCATGGACATCAAGCGCTTGACCGACCTTGGCTGTTACCGCGGACGACGTCATCGCATGGGACTTCCCTGTCGTGGTCAGCGGACCAAAACCAATGCCCGGACCCGTAAAGGTCCCCGTCGCGGCGCTGCAGCCCGTAAATAGAAAGAGGATAAGGTAGAGTTATGGCTGGTGGAAAGCGTGCTACGGTACGGACAAAAAAGAAGATTAAAAAGAATGTGCCCGAGGGCATAGTCTATATTTATTCGACATTTAACAATACAATTGTAACCATTTCCGACAAGCAGGGAAATGTTATATCCTGGTGCAGTGCCGGTGTCCTTGGTTTCAAGGGCTCCCGTAAGAGTACCCCCTTTGCAGCCCAGAATGCCTTGACCGAGGCCAGCAAGAAGGCCTCTGAGCACGGGATGCGTAAGGTGGAGGTACGGTGCAAGGGACCTGGTCCTGGACGCGAGTCAGCCCTCAGGGCCCTCGCTACCAGCGGTTTTGAAGTGTCTCGCATCTCTGATGTGACCCCGCTTCCCCATAACGGATGTAAACCTCCCAAACGTCGGCGTGTTTGATTTCCGACGTTGATTTTAAGTTTCGTAATCAATTTTCAGTAGACGGAGGCCTCAGTGGCTAGAAATGTAGGTGCAGCGTGTCGACGTTGCAGGCGTGAAAACATAAAATTATATCTTAAAGGTGATCGCTGCTATTCGGACAAGTGTTCGTTTGAGCGTCGTGCCTTTGCTCCTGGTCAGCACGGTCAGGCCCGTTTTAAGAAGGTTTCTGATTATGCCCTGCAGTTACGGGAAAAACAGAAGGTCAAGTCCCTCTATGGTATGCTTGAGGGTCAGTTCCGTATCTTCTTTGCCAAGGCCGATAAGCAGAAGGGCGTCACAGGTGAGAATCTTCTGTCCATGCTCGAGCGTCGTCTGGACAGTGCCATGTTTCGTCTGGGATTTGCTTCATCCAGAAACCAGTCTCGTCAGCTTGTTCGTCATAATCACGTCCTGGTCAATGGGAAACGGGTGAATATCCCCTCCTTTCAGGTCAGCGTTGGAGATGAGATTTCCATTCGCGAGAAGAGCCGCGCCAATACCCTGATGGTTGAGAGTCTCGAAGCCGTTGCCCGTCGTGGTGTGCCCAGTTGGCTTGAGCTTGACAAGGATAATTTCAAGGCCACAGTCAAGGCACTGCCTAACCGTGATGAGATTACCATGCCGATTCAGGAACAGCTGATTGTCGAGCTGTATTCCAAGTAAGTCGTGACGATTGATTCTCTCGCCTGTAGCGGAAGAATATTTTCTCTATAATGGACCAGATTCAGTCACACAGTTGACACGCAGAGAAGGAAGCTCATGACAGAGATAATTGAAGAAAAAATTCCATTTTACCGGAACTGGACCAATCTGATTTGCCCTGAAAAGCTTGAGGTGGATCAGTCGAGGCATTCCGCATCCTACGGCAAGTTTGTCTGTCAGCCGCTGGAACGTGGATTTGCCACGACCATTGCCAATTCCTTGCGCCGTATCCTCCTTTCATCCGTTCAGGGAGCTGCCATTACCACCGTCAAGATTGAGGGGGCCATGCATGAGTTCACCTCCATGAATGATGTGGTGGAAGATGTCAGTGAGATTATCCTGAATCTCAAGCAGATTCGGATCAAACTCACCAGCCCTGATGCGCAGAAGGTTGTGATTTCCAAAAAAGGCCCAGGTGTTGTCACTGGTGCAGATATCCAGGGTTCGGCTTTTGTTGAGGTGATGAATCCTGAACAGGTCATCTGTACCATTACTGCCGACAAGGATTTTCAGGCCGAGTTGACCGTTGAATGGGGCAAGGGGTATCAGCCGGCTGAAAAGCAGGATAAAGAGGAGATGACCATTGGTCAGATTCCCATTGATGCCATTTTCACACCGATCAAACGGATGCAGTATGTGGTCTCTCAGGCCCGTGTCGGTCAGCAGACTGATTACGACAAACTGACCCTTGAAATCGAGACAGATGGCAGTATCAAGCCGGAAAATGCCTTGGCTTATGCCGCCAAGATTCTCAAAGAGCAGTTGACCATCTTCATAAATTTTGATGAAGATACGGCCGAGCCGGTTCGTGATGAAAATGAGCTCAAGGAAGTTGAGCCCTTGAACCCCTATCTTGATAAGCCGGTTGAGGACCTTGAACTTTCGGTTCGTTCTGCTAACTGTCTCAAAAATGCCGATATCAATTTTATCGGTGAACTGGCCCAGAAGACTGATCAGGAAATGCTGAAGACCAAGAACTTTGGGCGCAAGTCTTTGAACGAGATCAAGGCATTGCTCAGTGAAATGGGTCTGACCCTGGGTTTGAAATTTGAGAGCTGGGTCCCTCCTGAAGTAGACGAAAAGGAAGAGGCGCAGGTCTGATCATAGATTGATCGTGTAACAGCAATCAGTTTATACAAAAGTTCATGGAAAACCATGGCTGTCCATGCCGAAGGGACACCTTTTCATGGTTGGTTGTGGCTGGCCATTTTGATCCAGCAATGCTGGTTAGATACACGTTGAGGATAGATAAATGAGACATAGAAAATCTGGACGCGCCCTTGGACGCACATCCGCCCATAAAAAAGCCATGCTTCGCAATATGGTGACCTCTCTGTTTGAGCATGAGCGGATTGTCACCACGACCCCAAGGGCAAAAGAGCTGCGGATCGTTGCCGATAAGATGATTACTCTGGCCAAGCGCGGCGACCTCCATGCCAAACGTCAGGCCATGAGTTATATCCGCAGCAGAGATATTGTGGCTAAACTTTTTGGCCAGATTCAGGAGCAGTACGCCGATCGTCAGGGTGGTTATACCCGTATTATTCAGACAGGTCAGCGTATTGGTGATGCAGCCGCCATGGCCATTATCGAGCTGGTTGATTATCAGGAAGTGA
>CALENA010000190.1 GCA_937910875.1 uncultured Desulfobulbaceae bacterium
AGTGTCAACGTAAAGAGTTCAAACAACTCTTCATTGTCCATCTCGGTGAGCCAGTTTTCTCCGGACGCCGCAACGATTTCACTGGATAATTTTGACTTCAGTTCCAGCATCTTGTCAATCTTTTCTTCAATGGTGCCCTTGGTCAGAAACTTATGGACCATGACATTTTTATGCTGGCCGATCCGATAGGCCCGATCCGTTGCCTGATTTTCCACGGCCGGATTCCACCAGCGGTCAAAATGAATTACATGGTTGGCCGCAGTCAGGTTCAGCCCGACCCCGCCTGCCTTGAGCGACAGGACAAAATAGGGCACATATTCATGGCCTTGAAATTTCTCAACAAGTCCCTTGCGTTTGCCCACAGGAACGCTGCCATGAAGAATCAACCCCTGCCGCTGAAAGATGCTTGCCAGAAACGTTGACAGCGGCCCGGTCATCTCTTTAAATTGGGTAAAGACCAGGACCCGTTCTCTTTTTTCATAGATCGTCTCACAGATCTCACGCAGTCGCTGGAACTTGCCGCTCTCATGTTCCGCGTACAGGTCCTGGCCAAGATACTGGTCCGGATGGTTGCAAAGTTGCTTGAACTTCATCAGGGACGACAGAATAAGGCCCTTCCTCTGTATCCCCTCAGATTGGCCCAGGGCCTCCACGATCCCCTGAAGGACTGCGCCATAGAGCACCGTCTGTTTTTTACTCATTGCCGCCCAGGTCTTCACCTCCACCTTATCGGGGAGATCGGAGATGATCGACTTATCGCTTTTCAACCGCCTGAGGATAAAAGGGTTGACCACCCGGCGCAGACCGGCATATCCCTGCGGATCATCGGCCAAACCCTTGGTAAACCGGCCAAACTCTTTGGCGTTGCCCAGCAGTCCCGGATTGACAAAGTCAAACAGGCTCCAGAGATCAGACAACCTGTTTTCGACCGGGGTGCCGGTCATGACGATTCGATTGGTGGCGGGCAGTTTTTTCACCGCTCTGCTCTGTCTGGTCCCGGCATTCTTGATGGCTTGCGCCTCATCCAGGATGACATAGTTCCAGGAATACTCCTGTAACCACTCATAGCGCGAGACCAGAGAGTAGGTCGTGATGACCAGATCCAGCGTGGCCAGTCTTTCCGGTGTCAGTTCAGGGACCTTACCTGGTTTGTGAAGATCGGGATGGGCGGCGACATAATCCAGGGACGGAAAAAATAAATCAATTTCATTGATCCAGTTTGCAAGCAGGGAGGCCGGGATGACCAGTAGAGAGGCCCCGGATCGCCCCCTTCCCTTGTTCTGTTCCGCCTTCAGGACATTGAGAAAGGCCAGGACCTGGACGGTCTTCCCCAGTCCCATGTCATCGGCCAGACAGGCGCCGAGCTGCAACTGATGCAGACAACAGAGCCAGTTCAGGCCATCTGTCTGATAGGCGCGAAGTTTGGCCTTGAACGTCCTGGCGGTCTTGACAGGGGCTATTGCCTGCGGGTTACGCAATTTTTCAAATACCGATTGCAGCCATTCACCATTTGAGACACCGGCCAGGACCTCTCCATCTTCAGCACCCAGCATTTTTTGGGGATTGACTGTGAAACGCATGGCATCCAGAAGACTGATCCCTTCTTCCGAGTTCAGTGCCTGGGCCTTTTCATAGGCCGCCAAGGTCTGTTTTAATTTATCCGGATCGACCGCAACCCACTTATTTTTCAGAAAGGCCAATCCCTCGGACTCCTGCAGCAGGCGCCGGGCCTCCTCCTCGGACAGTTCAATATCACCAACCATGAGCCGGGGCCTGAAATCAAGCAGGGCCGCCATGCCCACCGTGGAGGGCACCTTCTCCCCGATACTGACCTGAACGCCTATCCGCGCGCCCTTACCCCGCCACCAGTTCGGAATACGACAGAGAATCCCGGCCTCTTCATAGAGAGGAATCTCAACCAGGAAGGCAAAGGCCTCTCTGCTCGACCAGGCCAGGGGATAAAACAGCTCACCGCTCTCCAGGAGCCCTGTCAGCAACTCGCTCTGCTGGGCGGCTTCATGGACGGTAACAAGCAACTCGAGGAGTTTGTCATCATCGCCCTGATATTCTTCCAGGGCATACTTAAGCGGCAGGTGCCTGGACTCCCCTTCATCATCGAGCCGGGTGGAGTAGGTGGCCATGAAGGCGAACGGGGCCGCCTGGTCTCTGTTCTCGACCAGGTGAAAATAGATGCGACCGGCCAGGTGAACATCGGGGCTGCACTCTTTGATAAACCCGGCAACCGAACCAGTGCAGGCGGCAATCTTTCGAGAGAATATCCCATTGAGTGTTGTCCATAACGCACGGAACACCCCGTCATTGAGATACTCACTTCCCACCATCATAGGGATCTGTTCCCGCAGTTGGGCCAGCTCCTCATCAAGCAGGGGGATGATTATTCCGCCGCGCTGATCTTCTATACCAGGGGTGAGGCTGAGCCTGCGGATAAAGAGACCGGCAAATCTGCGCCAGAAACTCAGCGATGGAGAGAGGGCTATCTTTTTATTGCAGAAACCCAGGTGCAGCAACCAGCCGTCCGGGTCAGCTGAAAATAGCCCCTCTATTTCATTCTGCAATAACTCACTGGGCTTTGTGATCTTCCCGGCAACAGGCTGCCATTCAAGCTGCAGCGTGGCATCAGGCATCAATGCCGCGTTCAATTCATCACATGCCATAATCATCCAACGCCCGTCTTCTTTGAACCTGACTGACCATCTGTATCAACCGACAAGTGAGAGGTGGGGCTTCCGCCTATAGAGCATCTACAGATCGACCTGTGGGGCAGGGTCAACCAGACCTGCAACTGGGTGATCATTCCTGCTCCTTTCGTCTACCGCGAGCCCGCTGCCGTTGGGATTTTTCCAGGCTCAACTGCGTAAACAGTTCCTGGCTCTCGTTCCGCTCCAGACGTGCCGCCTTCAGGCGCTGCCCGAACCTCTGGGTAGTGTATCAGTCTTGCTGTAAATTCAAATAAGTCTTGGGAAAAGCAGGCCATTTTTTATCCTTTTCGGATTGTAATCACCACAATAACAATCGAAAGGAGAAGACAATGATCTGCAATCTACAAAATACCCAATTTGACCTGGCTATGGAACTGCTAATTGAAAATGTAGTAATGACAACCGAAAATTGACCAGCAAAATGGG
>CALENA010000191.1 GCA_937910875.1 uncultured Desulfobulbaceae bacterium
GCTTGCAGAAATTCGGCTGACAGACCTGAAACCGGTGGGTTCAGCGAACGCTGCCATCGATGGCGGCAAGGATCTGGGGCAGAAAGGCGGGCAGAAGTATGCCCAGACTCACCAGAATGAGACCGGCCTTCCGGGGCAGGTCAACCCGGATCTCCAGAGGGGTGGACGTCGGCTCGTTGATATACGCCTCGCGGATGAGCAGCAGATAATAATAAAGCGAAACAGTGGAGTTGAGGGCGGCAAAGACCACCATGAAGTAATAGCCCTGTTCAGCGGCCGCGGCAAAGAGCAGGAATTTTCCCAGGAAACCGGCCAACGGAGGGATACCGGCCAGGGAGAAGAGGAACAGGAGGAGGAGCAGCGCCAGGACCGGATGGTGCCGACCCAATCCCCGCAGGGCCGGAAAGGTTTCCTCCTGGTCCCTGCCCACCAGAGAAATAATGAAAAACGTCCCATAGTTCGCCGCCCCATAGACCAGAAGATAGAAAATGATTGCGGTCTGAGTCACGGCCTGCTCGCCGGTCAGGGCCATGACAATATAGCCCGCCTGGGCGATGGAGGAATAGGCCATGAAGCGCCGCAGATTCTGCTGTTTCAATGCACCCAGATTACCAACGGTCATGGTGGTCCCGGCCAGCAGCAGGATAATCCAGTGCAGATTCTCCCGCAGGGGTGCCAATGGGCCATGGAGAAGCACGACGAGAAAGGCCACGGCCGTGGCCTTGGAGGAGATGGAGAGAAAGGCGGCCACCGGAGTGGGCGCCCCTTCATACACGTCCGGCGCCCACATATGAAAGGGAAACAGGGTGAGCTTGAAGCCGATGGCGGCCAGCACAAACAGCACCCCGAGATTCAATAACGGATTCTCGGGAGCGCGCTGGGCCACGGCGAGCAAGTCGCTGAACTGCAGGGAACCGGCGGCTCCGTAGAAAAAGGAGTACCCGAAGAGCAGAAGTCCGGTGGAGAGCGAGCCCATGATAATGTACTTGGTGGAGGCCTCGGCTGAACGATCGTCGCCTTTCAGAAAAGCACTCAAGACATAGAGCGGGATGGTGGCCATCTCCATGCCAATGAACAAGGTAAGCAGTTCAGTGGCGCTGACCACCGTAAACATACCCAGGGTACAGGTAAGAAGGATGGTATAGAATTCCCCCTGATTTTTCATGGTCCCACGGAAGTTGCCGCCTGGCACAAAATAGGAGCGTGACAACAGCACGGTACAGAGACTGGAGAGGGCAAAGACCTGTTTGAAAAGCAGGGCCAGACCGGTGACCCGGTAGGTCCCGAGATAGACCTCTTCCACCCCGTGATCCAGGGCAAGAAAAAGCACACAGATCAGGGTCAGGCCGACCCAGGACAGGGTAAAGGGCAGGCGGGAATCGACACTGCGTGTCCAAAGATCAGAGAACAACACCAGACAGGCCAAAAGGGCCAGCAAGATCTCAGGCAAAATCAGCAGGTTTGATAGGGTTTTCAGGAGAAGATCCATCAGCGCATCACATTGTTGTAGATGGGGTCAATTGCACCATTGACCAGATCAATGATCCAGCCGGGCAGCATCCCCATGGCAAAGAGGGAGAACACCAGGATAGAGACCGGCAGCTTCTCCAGCAGGGTGGCGTCCTGGAGGTCTGCATAGGCTGCACGCAGCGGGCCATTGACCACGGTATTGGCGGTGCGCAGAATATAGACCGCCGTCACCACGATCGAGAGAATGGCCAGTACCGTGCAGATCCGGTTGACAAGGGCCGGTTGGGCAAAGGCTCCATAAAAGACGGTGATCTCGGCGACAAAGCCGGACAAACCCGGCAGCCCCAGCCCGGCCAGGCCGCAGATCACGAAACTCACACACAGAAAAGGCATGACCTTCATGAGGCCACCCATCTGATCGATCTCCCGGGTATGGGTCCGACCGTAGATCATGCCGATGAGGCAGAAAAAGAGGGCGGTCATCAGGCCATGGGAGATCATCTGCAACACGGCCCCCTTGAGCCCCGCATAGGTCATGGCAGCCAGACCAAAGAGCACCAGACCGCAGTGAGAGACTGAAGAATAGGCAGTGATATACTTGAGATCGGTCTGGCGAATGGCCCCGAAGGCCCCGTAGACCACATTAATAGTGATAAGGATGAGAAAGATCGGCATCCATTGTTGCGCCCCTTCCGGCAGCAGATACATGGCAACCCGCAGGCAGCCGTAGCCGCCCAGTTTCATCAGCACTCCGGCATGGAGCATGGACACAGCAGTCGGGGCCGAGGCGTGACCATCCGGCGACCAGGTGTGAAAGGGAAAGAGGGCACCCAGCACCCCGAAACCGATAAAGATCAGCGGAAAGACCCAGTTCTGAAAAGAGACCGGGAACTCCACCTGGGACAGTTCTATAA
>CALENA010000192.1 GCA_937910875.1 uncultured Desulfobulbaceae bacterium
CCCTCTGACAACACCACGAACGACCACCTGGAGACGACCATGAGCGAGATGACCAACACCAAAACAAGAACAACCAGCCAAACTTTGACCCGTGAAGAAAGCAGTGTAGGCAGCGAAGTTTCCAAAGTTGGCATGATCTCAATCGCGGCCTTCGGAGCAATTATCGGTGGCTGGAGCCTGATCGCCCTGGTCAGCGCCATGGTTCAAAACGGCGGCCCCCTGGAACTGGTCAGCAGCTGGTTCAAGGCCGTGGCTGGACTCTAATCAGTAAACAGCACCAACGTCTGCAGGGATCATTACAACTGACCAACTGTCAACTAATCGCATCCAGATTTAAAAAAAAAGCCAGAGAGATTTGTATCTCTCTGGCTTTTCTTATAGTATTCCTTAAGTGGGAGCTGATAGCCATTGAAACAATCGGAGCCTCCTGATCAGATCAGACCTACTTTTACCAGCCAGCCGATCTTGCACCACCGCTGACTCCTCAGACAAGGAATACAATCTATGGCCGCACTGATTCGTAATTTGCTCATCCTCATGATCTTGATTATCATCGGGATTTTTGCCGGACTCTCTTGGATGCTTGAAAACAGGAGTCCGAACCATGACTACAGTGAATTCATCAAACACCTGTACCAGAACGAAATCGAACTGGTAGAGCTTACCGGTAACCGGGCAAAGGTCACCACCAACAAGGGTTTTATCTACCAGACTACAGTGCCGGACCCGGCCCAGGTGGCGGCCAGGGCCGAAGGGAAGAATATCCGGGTCGTTTTTTTCAATGACTACTCAACTCTCATCTTTCAAACCAGCGTTGCTTTTCTGATCATTGCCCTGATCCTGGTGATCGGAGGCACCATGTACCGCAACAAGATCAGGGCAGAGAAGAGCCGTTTTGCCAGTGACAAATTAATCGGCCCTCACAAAGGGCACACCCCGATCACTTTTGCTGACGTTGCCGGTATCCCTGAGGCCAAAGAAGAGCTGGAAGAAATCGTCGGATTTCTCAAGAATCCGAAACAATACAGCCAGGTTGGAGGCAACATCCCCCGTGGCGTTCTTTTGCAGGGTCCTCCCGGAACAGGTAAAACACTCCTGGCCAAAGCCGTAGCAGGCGAATCCGGAGTACCCTTTTACAGCTTCAGCGGCTCAGATTTTGTAGAGATGTTTGTCGGCGTCGGGGCCTCTCGGGTCCGCGATCTTTTCAAGGAAGCCAAAAAAAATACGCCCTGTATTGTCTTTATTGATGAAATCGATGCCGTGGGCGCGAGCCGAACCGGCAGCTCCTCTGCCGGCGGCCAGGACGAACGGGGCCAGACCCTGAACGCCCTGCTGGTAGAGATGGACGGCTTTGACACCTCAGACACCATCGTCGTCCTGGCCGCCACCAATCGCCCGGACATCCTTGACCCAGCCCTGCGCCGCCCAGGCCGCTTCGATCGTCAGATCAATATTCTGCCCCCTGACATCAAGGGGAGAATCAAAATTCTCGAAATTTTCGCTAAGAAAGTAAAACTTGCCCCAGATGTCGTTTTGGCCGCCATAGGACAGGCCACACCCGGATTTACCGGAGCAGAACTGGCCAATCTGGTGAACGAAGCCGCACTCTTGGCCGGCCGTAAAGGAAAAAGTGAGATCGGCGCCCATGAATTTGACGTTGCCCGTGATCGCATTCTCATGGGAGTCGAACGCAAGGGTCTTGTGATGACGGACAAAGACCGGAACGCGCTTGCCTACCACGAAGCCGGTCATGCCATCATTGCCAAAAAGCTTCCCGAGACTGACCCTCTTCACAAAATAACTATTATCCCACGCGGCCGGGCCCTGGGCCAGACCCAGCAACTTCCCCTGAACGACCGCCACGCCTATTCCTACAACTATCTCAGAAACAGGATTACCATCCTCATGGGGGGACGAGCCGCCGAAAAAATCGTCTTTAACCAGCGTTCCACCGGGGCTCAGGGTGACATCCTTCAGGCCACGGATATCGCCACCAGCATGATCTGCAAATGGGGAATGAGTGAGACCCTGGGCCCACAGGCCTTTGTTATAGACGACTCCGGCTTCCTTGGCGGTCCCTCGCAACGTCTGGCCATGGGCAATGAGACTTCACGCCAGATCGATCAGGAAATCGGTGAACTGCTCGAAAACTGTTACCAGGAAGCCATTGAGATCCTGAGCCAGGAACAGTGTCTGCTGAAGAATCTGGCTGAGATCCTCCTCCAGGTCGAAACCCTGGACAACGAAGAATTTGAGATCATCACCGAGTGCAGCATCAAAAAAGAAGCCGCTGACCCACCGGTCCGCAAGGATACATGCAGCACCTGTCCGGCAATCGACAACTGCGGCCACAACGTCCTCACCCAGAGCTGACATGGACTCCCTGAAACGCCTCCTCAATATCGCCATCATCACCGTGGCTCTGCTTCTGGGCTCCATTATCCTGCTTGGCCTGAGACAACAGCGACTCGGCTCCAACTACAACCAGATCATCAGCGAAAGCGAGGTCATCCTCTTCCAATTTTCCACATTACGCGAAGAGATCACCTCCGGCCTGATTGACGGTGACTGGAATGTAGTTGCAGCCAGTGCTGACGACATTCAGGGAATCCTCCAGAAACTCAATCGCCTCTTTGAGAACCCTCTCATTCCAGGTGAATACAAACTGGCCGTGGCCGGCAAGATCGACCTGAGTCAACTTGCCGTTACGGTCCGTGCCCTTCCAGCCGCCACCAATAAATCCCAGGCAGGACATGTGCTCCAGGAGCAGCTCCGGACAATTTCAGAACATCTGATGCAGTTTGACCGGATTATTGTCAGTCAACTCAAGGCCAGGGTGGTGGATTTCCAGGGGATGTTCATCACTATCCTGGGTCTGATCATCGCCCTGATCAGCCTGACCCTGGTCATCATTTATCGCAAAGCGATCCTTCCCTTGATCGGTCTCTCAGCCCTTGCCGACAGCACGAGCAGCTACAAACTTTTCCTGCCCGTCCCACCCGGGGCCTGCCGGGAAATCAGGGCATTTCTTGAACTCATCAACAAACGGCTCAGCGCAGAACAGCCCGCCGGAGATTTACAGCTCGAAGACATACTCCATGAGCAGGAAGAGCGCCTCAACATTCTCGTCAACAACTCGACCAACATCTTAAATGGAATCATAAACATAACTCAACTCCTCAGTGATTCATTCAGCGAACAGGAACTCACTCAGGACCAGCAGAAACTGCTGGGACAAATCATTAAAGACGGAGAGCGAATGGCCGCCCTCCTCAAACGCCCCTGACCCGGGCATTAACGCAGGAATACTTTTAACCACAGCATTTTCATTCAACAGCTTGCCATGCCGATGGTTTTACCCTGGATATATTGCCAGTATCCAGGGTAAAACCATCGGCACAGCAAGCTTGTTTTCTGGAATCTAAAGGTTACAAGAACTTCACAAGGAAAAGAGACATGACGACACCCGACATCACCCCAGACCCACAAAACCAGCAACCACCTGTACACCACGGAGCCTGGCAATCGTTGCTCAACTGTACCTGGAGGACACCTCTGGGACTGATGGGCATCTCGGTCACCACCATCAGTATCACCCTGCTGGTCATCAGTCTCTTTGCCCATATGGCAGGCCTGATCGACAACCACTACGCCTCGATCTTCACCTTTCTGGTTCTGCCGATCGGAATGCTCTTCGGTCTCGTGAGCATCCCCCTGTCCTGTTTTCTCCATCGCCGTGGATGGTTCGGCGCCACCCTCAGTGCTGATCATCTGACCATCAACCTCAGCGATCCAAAACACCGCAAGACCATCATCCTGTTTCTGGTCCTGACCGTCATCAACGTTACCCTGCTGGCAGTGGTCAGTTACGAGGGGTATCACTTCACTGACTCCCCCTATTTCTGCGGCGTGGTCTGCCACAAGGTCATGGATCCTGAGTACACCGCCTACCAGCGTTCCCCGCACGCCAAAGTCTCCTGTGTTGAATGCCACATCGGCTCGGGTGCAGACTGGTATGTCCGGGCCAAGATTTCCGGTCTGAGACAGGTCCAGGCCGTCTTTCAAGGCAACTACAGCCGCCCGGTCCCCGCCCCGGTGGAGCATCTGCGACCGGCCCGCGATACCTGTGAACAGTGCCATTGGCCCGAGAAATTCCACGGCAAGAAGGTCAAGACCTTTATCTCCTTTTCCAACAAGGATCAGCTGGAACCCTCTGTTCAGGAGATCGCCCTCCATATTGGCGGCCGCAATCCAGTCACCGACACCTTTGAGGGTATCCACTGGCACGTGAGTAATAATATCAAGGTCCAGTATCAACCCATGAACGATAAACGGACACAGATCGGCCGAATCAAGGTAACCAAGGACAAAGGGGTCACCGAAGAGTATACGGTTGCCGGAGCGGAAGAGAGCACCCACGAATGGCGGACTATGGACTGCATAGACTGTCACAACCGGCCAACCCATGTCTATGATGATCTGGAGGAACGAATCGATTTCGGCCTGTTGAGCAAGCGCATTGACCCGAACCTTGCAGGAATCCGGGAAGATTCAATTACTGTGCTCAAAAAAGAGTACACCAGCCGCGACGAAGCCAGCGAGCAGATTGTCGAGACCTTGCTTGATCTCCAGGCCGAGAGACATGGGGCGGAATTCGTTGCTAAAAACGAGCAGAGCCTGATCACCTCAGGCAGTTTTCTCCTGGAAACCTACCTCAACAATATCTGGCCGGCCATGAACGTGACCTGGAACACATACCCCGCGCACATGGGCCACCGCTATGCCGATGAAGGGTTTGGCTGCTTCCGTTGCCACGACGAGGAGCACTCCACCAACTTCGGCAAAGTCATCTCCCAGGATTGCGCACTCTGCCACGACGAACCGAATTAAACAGGGCAACACAAATCCTCTGTCTGTCGATGGCCATCTATTCTCATTCGGCAGACAGAGGAGCCTGTCAGCCAGACAACTGAACGTTGCCCCCCTTTTACGCCTTGATAACTTCAAACAGCCTCTTGACCCCTTAACCAGAGTTGATAAACTCGTCACAGCTGCCGAAACGACACCTGTGACGAGTTTATCAACCATTCTCGCCTTACTACCAGAGATATCCATACTATCCGGACAGTAACTGGTCATCACCCCTTCGAAGACAGCAATCAGAGCTGGCCCGGAGCCATCAAGAACATTCCATGAAACAAACAAACGACGAACTGATCTGTTATTGCTTTCACTACACCCGAGGCGATCTTCTGGCCGATCTTGCGACCAACGGTCACTCGACCATCAAGGAGAGAATCATGGCCGAGAAAAAGACCGGAGCTTGCCGCTGTGCCGATACCAATCCCAAAGGCCGCTGATGCCTGAGTGATGTCAACCGGGTCGTTGGCACAACAGTAAAAGTTGGGGGACTGGACTGAACAGCCCAGCCTCTTAATCAAGAGTACTTAAAGAGAACAGATCTCAGCCGCGAATGGCATACCCCCCATCAACGGTCAGGACCTGTCCCTGAACCATATCAGCCAGGGACGAACAGAGGAACAGGGCCACATCGGCCACATCTTCGGGCGTGGTCAGGCGGCCCAGAGGGGTTCGAGCCAAGGCAGTATCCAGAATTTCATCACGATTGGGAAATTTCTTCAGGGCATCTGTATCCACGGCCCCGGCGCTGACCGTATTGACCCGAATCCCCTTGGGCCCCAGTTCAACGGCCAGATGACGCACCAGGGACTCCAGGGCCGCCTTTGATGCCCCAACCGTGGTGTAGTTTTCAATGGCCCGTATAGCCCCAAGACTGGAGACCGCCAGCACCCGACTCCCTGGTACCATCAACGGCAATCCCTGCTGCACGAGAGTCAACAGGGCCCGGGCGTTGATATCCATGGCCCAGTTCCAATGACGTTCCGTCAACTCCATGGCCGGTTTCAGGACGCCTGAAGCGGCATTGGAGACCAGAAAATCAAGGGTGCCAAACTCAGACCGAAGGATCGCGAACATGGCAGTCACATCCTCTTCCTTGGCCACATTGGCCTTCACCAGGAGACAGCGGACCCCATGCTGCTCCACCAGCCTGGCCGTATCCTCACCATCACGCTTGTGACGGACATAGTTGACCACCACGTTGACCCCGTGCTCGGCCAGACGAATCGCGATGGCCCGGCCAATCCCCCTGGAGCCTCCGGTAATCAATGCGACTTTCCCTTTCAAATTATACATAACAGGCCCTCATAACAAGACATTGCGTCTGCGTCCATTTTACAGTGAGTACACCCTCACCCTCAAACCAAAAATCCTACAGACAAACAATCTACAACAAATTCAGGCACAGTTCCATGACAATCAGGGCGTCAGGGCCGTCTTCAGCCGCTTCAGGCTGCCGACCACATAGCGAAGAGGATTAAAGCGGACAGGAGCCAATACCCCCGGGGCCTCAAAACAGGAACCGGCAAAATCAGCTGGAACAGCGCGGGAAAACGCCAGATCATCCAAGGCACTCCCACTGATCCCTCTGCGCCGGGCCGCCTGATGCACGGGGCAAAGATCAGGATTCAACTCCAGCACCTGAAGGAGGGCCGTATCCAGGGCCACCGGCGAGAGCGAAGCGGCCAGACAGTGGAGATCCAAAGGCGAGCCAGACATGGGCCCGTGGCCGGTCATCACCTGAACACCATCGGCCAGCGCCACCTGACTGGGCAACAGACCCACCAGCGACAGAAGAATTTCGGCAAAACAGGCATGCGACCCGCCATGACGCATATGAAGCCAGGGTTTGCGGGCACCGAGCACCACCCCGAACAGATTCTTGACCGCCAGAGTCACATAGAGCTGATCATGGGCCTTGACCTTGGGCAGATTGACCAGGAGATCACAGTCCAGCGCCTCCGCAGCCACACTGACCTGCACACCCCGGGCCAGTTCACAGCGCCTGGGGGTCACAAAATCCACCACCTCGACATCCAGGCCAGCCAGGGCCTGAAGAATTCCGTGTTTCTCCATGACCGCGCTCGCCCGCCCCAGAGCGGGAGAATCACCCACCGCAACCCGGCACCCCTGAGCCAGAAACCAGGTCGCCGTCGCAGCCACCAGTTCGGCCCGAGTGCATGCCAGGGCTGAGGCGCGAGCCGTGATCAGATTCGGCTTGAGCATAATCCGTGCCCCGCGCAGAGAAACCGGCCAGACAAGAGAACTCAGGACCAGATCGATCTGAACCAGGAGGTGGTCCGGGGCATATCCCGAACATCGTTCAAGAATAACAGGAATCTTCATGCACTCGGACGAGTTATAACAGGTGGAGGGAACAAACGAAAAAAGCCAATCCCACTGAAACGGGATTGGCTTTTTCCTGGAGAAAGGAGAGAAGAGATGTCTTTTACATAGCACACTCCATGCCAAACGAGAAACAAAACCATTATTATATTTTATATTAACAGGTTAACAGAAAAAACATCTGCAACAGACAGCGGTCACATGACTGAGAATATACAGTTTTCTATACCCAGAAAAGAATGATTCCCGTTCCTTTCTTCCCTGAGCAGGGATTCCAGGACGTACAAAATATTACACAGCCTCGGGTTAAAAATTACACCAGCAGTCCCTGCACCGCAGCCACTGACCAGAACCAGACCGCCTATCATCTACCGCTGATTCAGCTCGATGCAACGTGTCCTTATCACATCGCCATGCGCCTCGATATCAGCAATGACCCCTGAAGGGATCTCAGTCTCAAGGTCAATGATATTATAACCGATTTTTCCATTGGACCGATTGAGATAATTGGCGATATTGACATGATGCTTGCCCAGCACTCCGGTCACAAAGCTGATCATGCCCGGGACATCCTGATTAATGACAATCAAGCGGGTATGGACGTTATCGGCCGGGATTGACTCAATATTGGGGAAATTAACACTGTGGGCCACATTACCATAGCGGAGATAGCCGATCAATTCTCCCACGGCCATGCAGGCACAGTTTTCTTCAGACTCATGGGTCGAGGCCCCGAGATGCGGGGTGATCAGCACCTTGTCATGACCAATGATTGCCGCACTCGGGAAATCAGTAATAAAGGCCTCAAGATGTCCGGAGTTCAGGGCATCAAGGACGGCCTGCTCATCCACCACAGGCCCCCTGGAATAATTGACCAGAATCGCACCGGGGCGCATGGAGGCAACAAATTCAGCATTCACCATCCCCCGGGTATTATCATTCAAAGGCAGATGCAGGCTGACAATATCCGACTCTTTCAGGGCCGCACGCATGGAACGCGTCACGGTGACCTCGGGCAGCAGGTTATGGATGTTATCCAGACTGGGCGACGGGTCATAGCCAAAGACCCGCATATACCGGTGGATACCACCGTTGGCCAATCGTACGCCAATCTGCCCCAGACCGATGACCCCAAGACTTTTCCCGGCGATTTCGACCCCACGAAAAGCCGACTTGCGACGTTCAACCTCCAGCGAAACCTGATCACGGGGAATTTTGGCCAGGCCATCACAAAAGGCAATTCCTTTATAAATATTACGCAACCAGATGCCGATCATGGGAAAGACCAGATCAACCACTGCATTGGCGTTGGCCCCGGGGGTATTAAACACACAAACCCCCTTGGCCGTGGCCTCTTCAACCGTGATATTGTTAGTCCCGGCACCAGCCCGGGCCACGGCCAGCACCGCAGGATAATCAGCCACATTCACGGGCGATGATCGAACTAAAATCCCCAGGGGCTCGGTCTCATCCGGTCCGTACTGAAAGCCCTCATCGAAAAGGGCCAGCCCTTCCGGGGCGATAGCGTTCATGATTTTGACGCGCATTGTCTCCATTTCCAACTCCTTGATTCTCAAAACAGTTCATACAGGCCCACCACAGATAAGCCCAGTGCAGCAAACAATATTTCTCGGTTCCACCCTACCCGCATCTAACGCAGGAAACAACAAAAGATCATCAAATCAGGGAAGTGGGCCTCTTGTAACATGATAATTTTCGTTAAAGATCAAGGTCGGTGGAAAACCTTACCGAGGACATTTAACAGATATTGCCGAAGATAACATTCCAATCATCAGGCAGAGATTGGGCAAAAAGATCATTTGGCAAGAGACTCGGATGACAGTCCAAAACCTGGCGCCCTCCCCTCCATGGCCAGCTTCTGACCGCCAGCCAGCAGGATCACCTGCTGCCAGCGATAAAGCCCCTGATCCCGTTCAGGGCCAAAGGCCAGAACACCATGGTCACCGGGACAGGCATGGCCCAGCGCCACGAGTACGTCTACGGGAAAACTGGCAAACATGGCCTTTTTGAGGAAATGATTCCGTTCAGCCCCTGAGTAAATCCCCAGCCATTCCACAGGCAAGGTACGATACAATTCATCCCTGAGCGTCTTCTGCCATTGAAGTTCGGCAACAGGTGCCAGCGATGGCGGCAAAAAGCGATGTCCACAACGTAACCAGTCATGGCGCAACAGACCAAGGAGCAAAGGGGCATCGGGACGGACGGCAAGCAACCCGGCCAGCACTTCGGTCAGCAACTCCTGGGTGGGGGCCCGGTCGAAGAAGTCATGTTTCTGCGCGCACTCCAGCAGGGCAAGAAAAAAGGTTGCCGGATCTTCGGGCGAGCGTCTGAGCCAGTCCCAGAGCGAACAAAAATAACGATTATTTACAAATCGCTCAACGCACTCACAGAACCAGTACAACTCACGCAGGCTTACATGATCAAGCCAGCGGTTGGCCACAATTGTATACGGTGGCCCGGCACAGGCAAGAGCACCAGTCTCAGTGGCCGTGGCAACCATGGGAGTGCCCGGGAGCAACTTCAAGACCCCCATCTGGATATACTGACCGCCCATGGCAAAGACTTCACTGAATGAACAGAGAAAGGCCTCCCAATCCTCATAAGGCAGGCCAAGAATCAGATCAACATGGAGAAAGATATTCTGCAGAGACGCCAGGCGCCGGACAGTCTTCCCGGCTACTTTAGAATCCATGGTCCGGTTGATGGCCCGTAGCGTTGCTTCGTGAGTCGACTGAATACCGACCTCAAACTGGAAGCGACCGGGGGGGACAGTCGCCAGAAAATCAAACATCTCTTCATTGAAACGATCCGGGGCGATCTCAAAATGAAACAGGGTCGAACTATCCTGCCCAATCAGGAAGCGCCAGATGGCCAGTGCCCTTTCCGGTCGGTCATTGAATGTCCGATCGACAAATCGAAGGACGGTAGGTCTGTGAGCCAAGATAGAACCCAGTTCAGCAAACACCTGTTCCAGTTCCTTATGAAAAAGCCCCCGTTCCGCTGCCGACAGACAGTAACTGCAGGCAAATGGGCAGCCACGGGAGCTCTCATAATAGATATTACGATGCAGAAGATGTTCACCAAAGTCATCGGCCCGATACGGAAAATCCAGGACTCTCCTGCCTGCCCCCCAAAATGATCCCCGGTACTCCGAGCGCAGGGTCCGGGCCACAAGATCAGCAAAAAAATCAGGGCCCAGCCCCTCCACATCACCAATAACCACGGTACACAACCCGGGTTCAAGCGTCCGACCTAACTCACTGGCCTGGGGGCCACCCACCAGCAGATGACAATTGGGCAGACAGACGGCCAGATCCCTGATCAGGGCCGCGACCCGCTCGGAATTCCAGATCGCCGCCGAAAAACAGATACAGTCGGGTGACCCATCACTGAGCCGGAGCAGGGTCTCGTAATAGGGATCATTGATGGTCAGCTGGCACAGCTCAATTTCGACCCCGGGACAGTGGCGTTCAACTTCGTTACGCACATAGAAAAGGGCGAGGCAGGAATGGCTGAAACGGGCGTTAATACCCACAAGTTTAATTCGCATAGACACAACAACCAGAGTGAAGCGGAATCTGAAACCAGGCAATAGTACCAAACCAGGGGGATCATGAGGATGCCTTTGACCTCTCACCATCCCTCATTCGGGAGACTTACTTGGCCGTGACGCACTTGATCAAATTGGCCCGTAACTCTTCATTAAGATCTTCAAACAGAGGCTTATGGTGGTGAGCCTGGCCCGGCAGGAGCAAGAAGGTCCCTGTCCAGCTACGCTTCGCCCGAAACATGAACGACTTATCCGTCGCCCATGTTTCAGATACGCCGATCAGGGACCTTCCTGCTCCTGCCTCTTCCCATTCCTGATCAGAGCAATAGAGTTATGAAACCGCCAGTGAACAGTTATTTCAGGTGAATCGTTACAGGTAGCCTACCATAATCAAGGCGATGACAAAAGTCCCGGTCCATGTTCAACCCCCGGCCCCAGACCTATTGAATCCTACCAAGCCCCATGAGGGTGATTCTTTGGCCGATTGTCCAGTCCTGACACCACGGTTTGGCAAAAAAAGAGGTCCAGAAACGATGAGGGCACATGACAATATTGTCATATTTAACGTAAAAACATAACAACATTGTCATTTATTTCGGTGAAATATTTTGATCTTTTTTCTGCTTTCTTTCTGTTTTTAATGCATATTATTGTTTTTATCACGGTCTGGCCCAAAGGTTGCTTTACCAGTGCTGATTCACAGGACAGAGCTGTTGAGTCTGCGCTGAGAAATTGCAGGCTCAACAGATCAAGAAGAAAAACTCAACACGGGAAAATTTAAAAATGGATACTGGTGATACAGCGTTTATGCTCGTGGCAACCGCCATGGTAATGTTGATGACCCCTGGTCTGGCACTTTTTTATGGGGGGTTGGTGCGCTCAAAAAACGTGCTCTCGACCACCATGCAGAGTTTCCTCTGTCTGGGGTTGATCTCTATCATCTGGGTGTTATACGGCTACTCTCTTGCTTTTGGCCCTGACATCGGCGGATTTATCGGCGGGTTGAAATATGTCGGACTCAACGGCGTCACCACAGGTATCGGACCCTACTCAGACACGGTTCCTGACTTGCTCTTCTGCGCCTTCCAACTGATGTTTGCCATTATCACCCCCGCCCTGATCACCGGGGCCTATGCCGAGCGCATGAAATTCACCGCCTTTGTCCTGTTCACCTTGCTTTGGTCCACGTTTGTCTACTTCCCTGTGTGTCACTGGGTCTGGGGTGGCGGGTGGCTCGGGGCAATGGGAGCACTTGATTTTGCCGGTGGCACGGTCATCCATATCAACTCCGGTGCCGCCGCCCTTGTCGCCTGTATCGTGCTCGGAAAACGGAAAGGCTGGGGACGCGAATCAATGCATCCCCACAATCTGCCCATGACCATTCTTGGCGCTGGGGTCTTATGGTTTGGCTGGTTTGGATTTAATGCCGGCTCTGCCCTGTCTGCCGGCCCCATTGCCGTACTGGCCCTTTTCACCACCCAGGTCGCCACCGGAGCCGGCGCCCTTTCCTGGGTCCTGGCCGAGTGGAAGATCCAGGGCAAGCCCACAACCCTGGGCGCTGCCTCTGGAGCAGTTGCAGGGCTGGTTGCAATCACCCCCGGCGCAGGTTTTGTCAGCCCGATCTCTGCCATTATCATCGGTCTGGTGGGAGGAGCCCTCTGCTATATGGCCGTCCTGATGAAGTCCAAACTTGGGTACGATGACGCCCTGGATGTTGTCGGTGTCCATGGTGTCGGTGGGCTCTGGGGAGCCCTTGCCACAGGACTTTTCGCTTCTGTTGCCTGGAATCCTGGTGGTGCTGACGGCCTGTTCTTTGGCAATCCCCACCAGCTTCTGGTGCAGGCAATCGGTGCCGGGGCAACCATCGCCTATTCGATGATAGTGACCTTTATTATCCTGAAAGCAATCGATGCTATGATTGGTCTCCGTGCCACTCTTGAAGATGAAGTCCAGGGTCTGGATATCACGGATCACAAGGAAGTTGGTTACAGTCTGTAAACAAAGTCAGCTGGATACGGGCAGTGTCACAACCTGCATCCAGCTGATACCAGAGAAGGCTTTGCACAAAAATCTATCTTACAATTTTGTAGGTCCAGTTACAGAGATCGGTCATCCAGAAGAGAGCCAGCGCCATTCAGGCGTCGACAACTTAGCCTCGTGACCTATCCTCCTGTTGAATTGCCAGCTAACCAGAACGAGGAAGAATATGAAAAAAATTGAGGCCATCATCAAGCCATTCAAACTTGAAGACGTCAAAGCAGCACTCAATGAGATTGGAATTCAAGGCATGACTGTTTCCGAGGTCAAGGGCTACGGCCGCCAGAAAGGACACTCTGAGATATACCGTGGAGCAGAATACGTTGTTGATTTTCTACCCAAGACAAAAATGGAAGTCATTGTCGACACCAACCGGGTTGACCAGGTGATTGAGACGATCATCAAAGCGGCCCGGACAGGTAAAATAGGAGACGGTAAAATCTTTGTCCTGCCGGTCGAAAAGATTGTTCGCGTCCGGACCGGAGAGACAGACCACGACGCCATTTAGCGCCAAGGGATTTGCACCCTCAGGGGACCGCTCCCAGCCCCCAACCAAGCGCCTCCCAGACCCGCATACTTGGGATCACCGCCCATCAGCCGTAGGGTCAATGGTTCAACCGACATCACGGGCTGGAGAGATTCGGAAGCCCCTGTCCCGCAAACACCGGACAGTGGGACGTCCAGCGAGATCTCTCTAGGCCCGTGCATGTTCTGCACGCCATACTTCCCCTTCAATTCGCAGCACCCTTTCGCCCAATCAGCAGAAAAAAGGAGCAATAATCTTCCGGGAAGCCGAAGAGACAAGGACATGGTAGAATGGTTCAGAGAAAATGAACCAATATCCTGCTCAAATCACTGTTATGGAGAAAGTCGTGCATACACCATTTACTTCTCTGCCATCTGCTGCCCTGTGCCTGGCCCTGTTCTGTCTGCTCGACCTGATCACCACTCCAGACTTAAGCCTTGCGGCTCAATTACCCAGCTGCCATCTGAATATCTCCTTTGTCCCAGATGAGCACCTGCTGCTTGGCACGGCCACCATTGAGCTTCCAGCCGGCCAGGAGACCACTTTCAGTCTTGCCGGCCTCACCATCGATCGCGCCACTCGGGACCTGCAGGGAGCAGAAACAACCCTTCCTTTGCCCCAAAACGCTGACCACTTGCACCTGCCCCCAACCTCTGAAGCCACCACCCTGACACTCCACTACCGCAAGACCACTCCCCCGGGCTCACCCGACAACCTGCTGGACAAACAGGGAATCACTCTAGTAGACCAGTGGCACCCTCTGTCTCTGGGAAAGATGCTCTTCAGTCTTGACGTCAAGCTTCCCCAAGGGTTTTCGGCAATCAGCGAGAGTGACATTCTTCCTCTGGAACAATCCGACAGCGTCAGCTTCTCGTTCAGCCAGCCGGTCAAGGCCATCCATCTGGCGGCTGGCCCCTACGTTGTGAGTGAGATCAAAATCCATGACAATCTGAGCCTCACCACCTGGTTTTTCAAGGAAGACCTGCCGCTCAGCAAGGATTACCTGGCAAGTGCTACCCGCCATATTCAGGAGCAGGAACAACTGGGCCCTTTCCCCTACCGACATTACGCCATCGTAGCCAACCGGCTCCCCAGCGGTCTGGGCATGCCGACCTTTACCCTCCTTGGTCAGCAGGTCCTGCGCCTGCCCTTTATCAAAGACACAGCCCTGCGTCATGAAATCGTCCATTCCTGGTTTGGTAACGGCATTGGTGTCGCTCCGGACTCGGGCAACTGGGCCGAGGGCTTGACCTCTTTTCTGGCTGAACTGAATGCCTCAGGCGATACAGATGCGGCCAGGGAACAGCGCAAGCAGGCCATTATCAAATACCTGAGCCATGTTCAGCCCGACGCGATTATTTCCCTGGCAGACTTCCACTCACCCAGCCACCGCCAGCCCCTGGCCGAGGCTGTCCGGGCGGTGGGATACCATCGTGGAGCCATGCTTTTTCATGAACTCAGGTTGCGCCTGGGTGAGACCCTGTTCAACCAGGGGCTCCGCCATTTTATAGATCGCCACCTTTACGGTTCAGCATCCTGGCAGGACATTGAAGATGCCTTCAACACAGTCAGCGACGAGAATCTGTCCCAGTTTTTTCAACAGTCCCTCAAGCGCCACGATCTCCCCCACCTTTCTATCTCACAGATCAAGAGCAGCCCCCAGGACAGCAAGAGCCGCCTCAGTTTTATCCTGGAGCAGCACACAGAAACACCCTACAATCTGGTCATCCCGCTCATGGTCCGCACCGGCAGTCAGGAGCTGTACTTTCAACGCCGGATCGACCAGCCCCGAACCACCATCACCCTGGATCTTCCTGATCCCGCCACCGAACTGATCATCGACCCGGACCATGACCTTTTCCGGCGCCTGAACCAGCAAGAACTGCCACCGGTATGGTCCCGTTTCCTCGGCTCCCCGCAAAAAACAGTCATTGTTGCCGATGACCAGTTGGAACGTTTCGTCCCCCTGCTTGACCATTTCAAGGATGAACACTGGCGCATCATCCTGGCCGCCAAGGCCAGCAGCCAGGACCTCACCAACCCGGCCCTGCTCTTTCTGGGGACCGACAGCCCAGCCTGTCGCTCAATTTTCGGCCCAGGTGTTGCCACAACCTCAGGATTTTCTCTCGAGGTCCGGCAGCACCCACTCCAGCCCGAGGGAGTGGCAGTCCTTATGGAGAGCCTCTCAGCCACCGAGACCCAGGCCGCCACACCCAAGCTCTCCCATTACGGACGATACTCCCGTCTTTCTTTCAGCCAGGGCCGCAATACCAGCAAGAGTATCCAGCCCAGCGAAAATGGCATCCGCATTCAACTTGAATCCGAACCCATTGGTGGAGCAGTGATCCATGACTCATTACAAACCCTGCTGACAGGGCTTCGTCACCATCGGGTCATCTATGTGGGTGAAAAGCATGATTCCATGGCCGATCACCGGCTCCAACTCAGGACCATCCAGGGCCTGCACCGTCTCCACCCCGATCTCACCATCGGCATGGAGATGTTCCCCCAGTCAAGCCAAGCGGCCCTGGACGCCTATATTCAGGGGACCATCGATGAGCAGGAATTCCTCAAGGCATCCCGCTATTTCGAGGTCTGGCGCTATGACTGGCGTTTTTTCCGCGAAATCTTCAACTACGCCCGCCGCCACCAGATTCCGGTGATCGGTCTCAATCTTGAACGATCCATTGTCAGCCAACTCTTCAAAGACGGCCATACCGACCATCTGTCCCCTGAAATCCAGGCGACACTTCCGCCAGATCGCGACCTCAGCCTGCCTGCCTACAGGGACCGACTGCAGCAGATTCATGACATGCACAACCAGGGGATGGGAAATTTTTCAGGTTTTATTCAAGCCCAGGGGGTATGGGATGAGACCATGGCCCAGGTGATCAGTGACACTCTGACCGCCAGACCCACCACTCAGATGGTGGTTCTGGCCGGTTCCCAGCACACCCGGCCAGACTCGGGAATCCCACCACGAGTCGCACGCAGGATTGACATCCCCCAGGCCACCCTTATTAATCTCCTGAATGAAAACCAGTCAGCAGATCTCACTGGCGTCACCGACTATTTTCTCTTGACCGAGCCCATTCAACTCCCACCTACAGGGAAAATCGGTGTGATTCTGGAAAAAAACAACGACGGACCAGGACTGACCATCAGTAAGCTGAGCCCTCTTGGAAAGGCTGGTACGGCAGGAATCAAGGCAGGGGACATTCTCCTGGCTATTGGTAGCTATCAGGTGAATGATATGAACGATATTCGGATCGGTTTGCTCGATGGTCGACCCGGTGACCTGATCCAGGTCACCATTCAACGGGAAGATGGGCTACAGGAAGAAAAGAGTGTGGAACTCAGCAGTCTGGAAGACAAAGGCGCCCATCCATGAAAGATAGGCGAAAAGAGCGGCAACCGGTTTTTTATGCGGCCAGTACGGCCTCGGCCAGGCGCACGGCCTGACGGGTGGCTGCCACATCATGGACCCGGATGATGGACACCCCCTGAGCCACGGCCAAAGCCGACAGAACAGCCGTGGCCTGGTCCCGTTCACCGGGGGGCAACCCCGTGAGTTCACCGATAAAACGCTTGCGTGAATGACCGAGCAGCACCGGACGGCCCAAGGCTGTCAATGAGGAGAGATGCTTGAGCAGAGTCAGGTTATGGGCCTGGCTCTTTCCAAAACCGATTCCTGGATCAATGGTCACACGCTCAAGATCAACACCCTGCCCCTCAAGCCAGGCCAGACGTTCACGGAAAAAATCACAAATTTCAGCGACCACATCCGTATACGAGGGGGCCTGCTGCATGTCGGCCGGCGTTCCCTGCATGTGCATGATGATTAAAGGAACATCAGTCTGACGAACCAGATCAATCATCTGGGGATCACTGCGCAGGGCAGAGATATCATTGATGATACCAGCACCGGCTGCCAGGGCCTGCCGAGCGACCTCGGCCTTGGTGGTATCGATGGAAATGGGAAGCGTATGGTGGGCGCGAATGGCCTGAATTACCGGAATGACCCGGGCCAACTCCTGTTCCAGACTGACGGGATCGGCATAGGGCCTGGTTGACTCACCACCCACGTCAAGGAGGTCAGCACCGGCCGCAACCAGTTCATCGGCCTGCTCTTTGGCCGCGGCAGGATCAAAAAAGATCCCTCCGTCGGAAAAGGAGTCCGGCGTCACATTGATGATCCCCATCACCCGGACCAAGGACATGGGACTTACTCCTGCTTCAGTCCGTCGGCCACGGAATCGCCATTGTCCTCGGCCTGAGAATCTCCAGCGCCAGACTCAGCTGGCGCTGCTGGCTCTGCCTGCGGCTCTGACGACTCCGGCTCACCTGCAGCCTCCTGTTTCTCTGGCGGTTTGGCAGCAGAAGGTTTTGGCCGTCCAGCAGCTGTGGCCACAGGGACTTCCATATCCACGGGCTCATACTGGCCCGGCCGCAGTTCTGCCAGGATACGCTCGATGTCGGTGAGGACAATGGTCTCCTTTTCCAGCAACTCCTCAGCCATCCGGATCAGGACGTCCTTGTGCTCAGTCAAAAGGACCTCAGCCCTGGCATTGGCCTCGGTCACGATCTCACCGACTGCCGCATCGATCCTCTGGGCCGTCATTTCACTGAAATCACGATGCTGAGCAATCTCACGACCCAGGAAGATCTGCTCTTCCTTCTTGCCATAGGTCAGGGGCCCGAGTTCATCACTCATCCCCCATTCGCAGACCATCTTTCTGGCCATGTCCGTGGCCCGCTGCAGGTCATTGCCGGCACCCGTGGTGATCTCATCAAAGATCACCCGCTCAGCCACCCGGCCGCCAAAGAGGATACAGAGGGTATTGTTGAGAAAGCCCTTGGAATGAGTGTACTTCTCTTCCAGGGGTAACTGCATGGTCAGACCCAGGGCCCGGCCGCGGGGAATAATGGTCACCTTATGAATGGGGTCAGTGTTTGGAAGCAGACGGGCAACCAGGGCATGACCGGCTTCATGATAGGCGGTGACCTCTTTCTCCTTATCGGTAATGATCATGGATCGGCGCTCGGCACCCATCATGATCTTGTCTTTGGCCCGATCCAGGGTATTCTTGTCAATGGTGCTCGCCCCTTCACGGGCAGCCATCAGGGCAGCCTCATTGACCAGGTTCTCAAGATCAGCACCGGAAAACCCGGGGGTTCCACGGGCAATGACCTCCATATCCACGTCCAGGGCCAGTTTGGTTTTATTGCCGTAGATCTCAAGGATCTTCTCGCGGCCCTTGACATCCGGCACCGGAACGATCACCTGACGATCAAAACGACCGGGCCGCAGCAGGGCCGGGTCCAGGACATCTGGCCGGTTGGTTGCGGCGACGATGATCACACCCTCATTGGCCTCAAAGCCGTCCATCTCCACCAGAAGCTGATTCAGGGTCTGCTCACGTTCATCATTTCCACCACCAAGCCCGGCGCCGCGATGGCGGCCAACCGCATCAATCTCATCGATAAAAATAATACAGGGGGCATTCTTTTTGCCCTGAATGAACAGATCCCGGACCCGTGAGGCGCCAACCCCGACAAACATCTCGACAAAATCTGAGCCGGAGATGGTGAAAAAGGGGACATCGGCTTCACCGGCAATGGCCTTGGCCAGCAGGGTCTTTCCTGTTCCGGGCGATCCGGCCAGCAGAACCCCCTTGGGAATACGGCCACCGAGTTTGGTGAACTTCTGCGGATCACGAAGGAAATCGATGATCTCCTCCAGCTCTTCCTTGGCCTCATCAATTCCGGCCACATCGGCAAAGGTGACCTTGTGCTTGCCCTTTTCCAGCAGACGGGCCTTGGTCTTGCCAAACGACATGGCCCCACCCTTGCCGCCACCCATCTGCATCTGGCGCATGAAAAAGATCCAGACGCCGACCAGCAGCAACATTGGGAACCAGGAGACAAAGAGAGTCATCAGCCAGGAATCCCGCTGAACCTCTTTGACCGAGATATCGACTCCAGCAGCACGAAGAATAGGGACCAGGTCCCGATCGCTGGCCGGAAAGATGGTCCTGAAAGGCTTGCCGTCCTGAAAGGTACCGGTGATGGCATCGCCATCAATCCGCACCCGGTCTATGCCACGATTCTCAACACTGGCCATGAACTCACTGTAGGTCAGTGGCGTCAGGTTGGTCTGGGGCTTGTTAAAAAGATTGAAGAGCAGGATCATGGTCAGACCAATCACCAGCCACATGGAGAGATTCTTGTAAAAAGTATTCAATGAGACCTCCGAAGGGTCAATTCAGTCAAAATCATCGGTTTCAGTTCAAGGTGCTCTGTACACACTGACTGTGATGTTATCCATCGGCCATTTTCAGTTCGAACAATTCGGCGCAGCTATCAGTTCACAACAAAACAGTTGCGGCTTCACGCCATCGAACACTGACAACTCTAAGACCAAACCATCACTTGTCGAGGGTTGAGGTGCAGTTTTCTCGTCCTCAATCCTCAAAAGCGGTCTCACTCAAATAAACTGCTGGACCGGTTTGACCCCGAGTGGAGTCCGACGCATGGCCTCCATGGCCTGGACCATGCTCACTGCCCCGCTGACCGTTGTAGTATAGGGGATGTGTAATTCCAGGGCCGCCCGACGGATTGTATAGGAGTTCTCGGTCGTCCGACGACCAAGCGAGGTATTGACCACCCAGGCCACGGCACCGTCCTGAAGTTTATCAAGGATGTGCGGCCGGCCCTCGGAGATTTTGTTGACCGTCTCGCACGGGACCTCGCTGGCCTGGAGCACGGCCGCGGTTCCGCGGGTGGCCAGCAACGAGAAGCCCATGGCCACCAGACGCCTGGCCGCATCAACAATATGCTCCTTGTCTCCGTGACGAAGACTGATAAAGACCGTCCCCGACTGCGGAATCTGCGAGCCTGCGGCAAGTTGGGCCTTGGCCAGGGCCAGCCCGAGATCGTCATCAATACCCATGACCTCTCCCGTTGATTTCATCTCCGGGCCCAGCAGGGTATCGACATTCTCAAAACGATCAAAAGGAAAGACCGCCTCTTTGACTGCCCAGTGCGTGATCTCCACTTCCCGGGTCAGACCGAGTTCTTCCAGAGTCGCGCCCAGCATGACCTTGGTGGCCAGTTTGGCCAGCGGGACGCCGGTGGCCTTGCTGACGAAGGGTACGGTCCGGGAGGCCCGGGGATTGACCTCAAGGACATACAGATCCTGATCCTTGACCGCGAACTGGACGTTCATCAGGCCGATGACCCCCAATTCCAGGGCCATGGCCCGGCTGGCCTCCTTGATCTCTTCTATCAGGGCAGCTGACAGGGTATGGGGCGGCAGGACACAGGAAGAGTCTCCCGAATGAATTCCCGCCTCCTCAATATGTTCCATGATCCCGCCGATAATGGCAATCCGGCCATCACAGATGGCATCAACATCAACCTCGATGGCATCTTTTAAAAATTTATCAACCAGAACAGGATGTTTGGCCTCAGCAATACTGGGCAACTTCATGAAGTCGCGAATGCCGTCATCACTGTAGACAATCCGCATGTCACGACCGCCCAGGACATAGGAGGGACGGACCACCACCGGATAACCGATCTTGGCGCAGGCCGCCAGGGCCTCATCCAGGTTATGGACGGTTTCGTTATCGGGCTGACGCAGGTTGAGTTTCTGCAGAAACTGCTGAAAACGCTTGCGATCTTCGGCCCGATCAATGGCATCAGGCTGGGTACCGATGATCGGCACACCCGCCTCTTCCAGGGGCACGGCCAGATTGAGCGGGGTCTGACCGCCGAATTGGACAATGACCCCATCCGGTTTTTCCAGATCAATAATGTTCAGGACATCCTCCCGGGTCAGAGGCTCAAAGTAGAGCTTGTCCGAGGTATCATAATCGGTGGACACGGTCTCGGGGTTGGAGTTGACCATAATCGACTCGATCCCGATCTCGCGCAGGGCAAAGGCGGCATGGACACAGCAGTAATCAAACTCGATTCCCTGGCCAATCCGGTTGGGGCCACCACCCAGGATCATCACCTTTTTGCGCTCGGTACGAGCGGCCTCATTCTCCTGCTCGTACGTGGAATAATAATAGGGAGTGTAGGACTCAAACTCAGCGGCACAGGTATCCACCAGCTTGTAAACCGGCAGCAGCCCCTGCTGCTTTCGCAGGCCACGGATATCGTCTTCACCGGTCCCGGTGAGGTACGCCAGCTGGACGTCGGAGAAACCATACTCCTTGCAGCCCTTGAGAAAATCAGGGTCCAGGCCCTGAAAGCCGCGCTGCCGGATCTGGGCCTCCTTGGCCACGATCTGCTGAAAGTTGTACAGGAACCAGGGATCAATCAGGGTCAGAGCGGAGAGCTCTTCTATGGTCATACCCCGCTTCAGGGCCTCATGGACAAAGTTGTACCGTTTGGAACTGGGACTGCGCAGACCATGGGCCAGATCATCATGCTCCAGATGGGCCAGATCCTCCCGGCCGTCACCACCAAAACCCGCGCGACCGGTCTCAAGAGAGCGCATCCCCTTCTGGAAGGCCTCCTTGAAGGTCCGGCCAATGGCCATGGTCTCACCCACCGACTTCATGGCCGTCCCCAGGACATCCTCGGCCTCGGGGAACTTCTCAAAGGTCCAGCGCGGAATCTTGACCACACAATAATCAATAGTGGGCTCAAAGGCGGCGTAGGTCTCTCTGGTGATATCATTCTGGATCTCATCCAGGGTAAAGCCCACGGCCAGTTTGGCCGCAATCTTGGCAATAGGAAAGCCGGTAGCCTTGGAGGCCAGGGCCGAACTGCGAGAGACCCGGGGGTTCATTTCAATGATCATCAACTCGCCATCCACGGGATTGACAGCAAACTGGACATTGGAACCACCAGTCTCCACCCCAATCTCGCGGATGATGGCAATGGCCGCATCACGCATCTCCTGATACTCTCGATCGGTCAGGGTCTGGGCCGGAGCCACGGTGATCGAGTCGCCGGTATGAACGCCCATGGCATCGATATTCTCGATGGAACAGATGATAACCACGTTATCCTTGGAGTCTCGCATCACCTCAAGCTCGTACTCCTTCCAGCCAAGCAGGCTGCGCTCGATCATGACCTCGGTGGTCATGGACAGGTCAAGGCCTGAAAGGGACAGCTCGCGCAGTTCCTGACGATTATAGGCCACTCCACCTCCGGTGCCACCCAGGGTAAAACTGGGGCGGACAATGAGCGGGAAACCAATCTCATCACCTGCGGCCATGGCCTCGTCAATGGTATGGACAATGGCCGACTGCGGGACCTTGAGGCCGATGGCCACCATGGCGTCCTTGAACTCCTCGCGCCCCTCGGCCTTCTTGATGACCGCGGGATTGGCGGCCAGCATCTCGACCCCGTACTTCTCGAGGACACCGGCCTCAGCAATCTTGATCGCGACATTAAGCGCGGTCTGGCCGCCCAGGGTCGGCAGGATGGCATCGGGCCGCTCGCGTTCGATGACCTTGATCACCATCTCCGGAGTAATAGGTTCGATATAGGTGCAATCGGCCAGCTCCGGATCGGTCATGATCGTCGCCGGATTGGAATTGATCAGCACCACCTCAAACCCCTCTTCCTTCAGTGCCTTGACGGCCTGGGCCCCTGAATAATCAAACTCACAGGCCTGGCTGATAATGATCGGCCCGGAGCCGATGATCAGGATCTTCTTGATGTCGGTACGTTTTGGCATGGAATCAGTCAATAGCTAAAAATTAGCGCGGCTGAACACCGCACAGCAAAGAGAACAACACACGAGGGTCAGGCAGCGCGCATTAACTCGATAAAACGGTCAAAGAGGTACATGGCATCATGGGGGCCCGGGGCATGCTCGGGATGATACTGGACCGAAAAGGCCGGAAATCTGCGATGGCGCATCCCCTCGACGCTGTTATCATTGAGATTGATATGGGTCAGCTCAACTTCACCGGGATCAAGGGAATCGAAATCGACACAGAAGCCATGATTCTGGGCGGTAATCTCAACCCGACCGGTGGTCAGGTCCTTGACCGGCTGATTTCCACCACGATGACCAAACTTGAGCTTGTAGGTGGTGCCACCGTAAGCCAGCCCCATCATCTGATGACCGAGACAGATCCCGAACATGGGTTTCTGTCCCAGGAGTTGACGCACGGTCTCGATCACGCCTTCGACCCCTGCCGGGTCGCCGGGTCCGTTGGAGAGAAAGATCCCATCCGGATTCATGGCCAGGATGTCGCTTGCCGAAGTGGTTGCCGGAACCACCTGGACCTGGCAGCCCTTCTCGGTCAGAATCCGGATCTGGTTATACTTGATGCCGAAGTCAAAGGCCACGACCTTGAACAAAACAGTCTGGCCCTGCTGCACGGTCGAAAATGCAGTCCCCGGGACGGGTCGGTTCTCGGCCCAGCCATAAGGTTTGGTACAGGTGACACGGCTGACCATGTCACGCCCCACCAGCCCAGCCCAATTTCTGGCCTTGGCCGCCAGAGATTCAGGGTTCAAATCCTCGGTGGAGACCACGGCCTTCATGGCCCCGACCTTTCGGATATGACGAACCAAGGCCCGGGTATCAAAGCCTTCAACCCCCAGGACCCCGTAGCGCCTCAGAAAATCGGCCAGTGTCTCCTCTGAGCGAAAATTGGACGGGACAGCATTATACTCCTTGACCAGAAAGGCCCGGGGATGGACACCTGCCGACTCCATATCCTGACTGTTCACCCCGTAATTACCAATCAGAGGATAGGTCATGGTCACCAGTTGTCCGGTATAGGAGGGATCAGTCAGGACTTCCTGATAGCCGCTCATGGAGGTATTGAAGACCATCTCCCCCACAGCCTCGCCACCACCGGTAAACGACCGGCCCTCAAAGACAGTGCCGTCTTCCAGTCCAATCAATGCTTTCATATGGTTTTTGCTCCTTCACAAATCTATCCAGATTGCGGATGCAAGTTAAGGCCAGGGCTACCTGGAATGCAGGTAAAATCCGCAACTTTTCAGTCAAGTTTTTCAAATTCAAAATCATAATATTTAACCCGGAACAGCCCTTTGAGTCAACAGGAATCGTGGGAAAACGGGCAGATTCGCCTTTTCAAACCCAAAACCGCACCAACCGGACAAGGCCCGTTTTCCAATTGACAATCGCCATACCCATGACTATCAATAAACACTCAACTTAAACCCATTGTACGAGGAGCGACCATGCGCACACTGACCCTTTCACTTCTCTATGGACTGACACTTTTTTTCATTTCACCTGGAGCGATCGTAATGGCAGAGACAAAACTCACTGACGGAATGTACGCCAAATTTATCACTGAACGGGGCGAGATTATCTGCTCCCTTGAGTTCAAGAAGACCCCACTGACCGTGGCCAACTTTGTCGGCCTGGCTGAAGGAACAAAAGAACTGGGGGGCGGTTCGGCCCCGGGCGGAACCCCCTTTTACGACAATCTCACCTTTCACCGGGTCATTCCGAATTTTATGGTTCAGGGCGGCTGCCCCTTAGGGACCGGTACCGGCGGCCCAGGCTACACCTTCCCCGATGAAATCGACCCCGATTTGACCCACGACGGCCCCGGCGTCCTGTCCATGGCCAATGCCGGACCCAACACCAACGGCAGCCAGTTTTTCATCACCCATGTGGCCACTCCCTGGCTGGATGGCAAGCACACGGTCTTTGGCCATGTCGTCAGTGGCCAGAAGGTGGTTGACAGCATCAAAGGCGGCGACGCCCTGCAGTCGATCAAAATCATCCGGGTCGGCAAGGCCGCTGAAAATTTCAAGACCGACCAGGCCGCCTTTGACGCCCTGCTGGTCTCCATGGAAAAACGGGGACGGGACAAGGAACTTGCCGCCATGGAAAACGAGGTCCAAAAGATCAAAAAACAATGGCCTGATGCGATAACCACCCCCTCCGGCCTCAAGTATGTGGTGACCCAAGCCGGTGACAACAACGGAACGCCGTCATCGGGCACCACGGTCAAGGCCCATTACACCGGCAAATTGCTCAATGGCAAGAAATTTGACAGTTCCCTTGACCGCGGCGAGCCCATCAGCTTCCCGGTGGGCCAGGGCCGGGTGATCAAGGGCTGGGACGAGGCCTTCCTCGGGATGAGCAAGGGTGAAAAACGAACCCTGATCATCCCCTCCCACCTGGGGTACGGTCCATCCGGGCGGGGCCCCATCCCACCCAACGCCACCATGGTCTTTGACGTGGAGTTGGTGGATTTCTAACCAGCATGGCTGGACCAGAAAGGCCTGCCTCAACCAACCGTGGACGTTCGTTCCTTCGGCATGGCCAGTCATGGACTCCGATGGACTTTCATATAAAGACAGTCACTTCCTGATCTCTGTTTAAAACAAAACGGGGGACAAGGCGCACGCGCCCTGTCCCCCGTTTTCAGTTTATCTCCGCCCCACTCAAACCGGCAACACAACAACCCATCTTCGGGCCCGCCCCATGGTCCAGCAGGCGTTCAGACGTGTGATGACGCCATCATCAATACTTCAACCCCACCCGATCACGAACCAGATCCAAGGTCACGGCCGCCTTCTCCCGGGCCTTCTCCCCCCCCTGTCTGAGGATTGCCCGAAGCTGGGCCGGATCAGCCATGAACTGGGCCTTTTTCTGCCGGGCCTCGGCAAAGGTCTCGGAGATCATCTCCAGAAGTTCAAGCTTGAGATAGCCATAGGCTGCGCCCCCGTTGACATACAGACTCCGCACCTCCTGGATACGCTCGGGAGAGGCAAAAAGGCTGAACAGGGCAAAGAGATTACATCGATCCGGGTCCTTGGGCGCCTCAACCGGAGTGGCATCGGTTTCAATGGCCATAACCCGTTTCTTGAGGGCCTTGCCCTCGAGGAAGATGGGAATGGTATTGCCATAGGACTTGGACATCTTCTGGCCATCAAGACCCGGGACCGTGGCCATGGTCTCACTGATGGCGGGCTCAGGAATGACAAAGGTCTCGCCAAACGAGTTGTTGAACTTCTGGGCCAGATCGCGGGCCACTTCCAGATGCTGTTTCTGATCCTTGCCCACCGGAACCCGGTCGGCCTGATAGAGCAGGATATCAGCAGCC
Source organism: uncultured Desulfobulbaceae bacterium (assembly GCA_937910875.1). GTDB lineage: Bacteria > Desulfobacterota > Desulfobulbia > Desulfobulbales > Desulfocapsaceae > Desulfatifera. The sequence continues at coordinate 26,471 of CALENA010000192.1, forward strand.
ATGAGAACCGGATATGAAAAGAGGCCATGGCTGGCGGCAATCCCCTTGGCCACCTTATCCTTGTAGGAGTGGCAGCGTTCAATCAGCCCCATGGGAGCCAGGGTCGACAGAATCCAGGTCAGTTCACAGACCTCAGGTACGTCAGACTGCACCCAGAAGGTACACTTGTGAGGATCAAGCCCCAGGGCCAGGAAATCGGCCGCCGCCTCAAGGGTGCCCCGGGCCAGACGCTCCCGGTCATGGACCGAAGTCAGGGCGTGCAGATCAACGATGAAGACATAGAGCTCGGAGCTCTCCATCTGGGCGACCATGGTCTTCATCATGCCAAAATAGTTACCGATATGAAGTTGGCCCGAGGGCTGAATGCCGGAGAGTATTTTCATGATCAATCAAACAGGGTAAAGGATTGCCGGAAAGAAAACGTGCCTCAAGTTCGACACCATAGCCCATTTCAGACAAAAAAGGGAGTCTGGAAAATTCATCCCAGACTCCCTTTTTTCTTTTCCGTTTCCAGCCCCGCACATCGGGACCGGCTCAACAAGATGATTTATTTTTTGTCGTCTTTGACCTCTTCGAAGTCGGCATCGACCACATCATCATCGTCTTTCGCGGCTCCACCGGCCTCGGCGCCCGCATCTCCCTGACCAGCCTGGGCCTGGGAATACATCATTTCAGCCAGCTTGTGCGCGGCCGTGGTCAAGCTCTCAATGGCACTTGTGATGGCGGCCGTGTCATCACCCTTGATGGCCTCTTTGAGTTTCTCACTCTCTTTTTCAATCGTGGCACGGGTCTCTGCATCCACCTTGTCGCCCAGGTCTTTCATGGACTTCTCGGTGGCATGGATCAGACCGTCGCCGTTATTACGCGCCTCAATCAGTTCCTTGCGCTTGCGATCCTCGTCGGCGTGGAGTTCGGCGTCACGGGTCATCTTCTCGATCTCATCCTTGGACAGACCGGAAGAGGCGGTGATCCGGATCGACTGCTCCTTGCCGGTGCCAAGATCCTTGGCCGAGACATGGAGGATACCGTTGGCATCAAGATCAAAGGTGACCTCGATCTGTGGGACACCGCGCGGGGCCGTGGGAATCTCACTGAGCTCAAAACGGCCGATGGACTTATTGTCCTGAGCCATCTCACGCTCGCCCTGAAGGACATGAATCGAAACTGCCGGCTGATTATCAGCTGCCGTGGAAAAGACCTGGCTCTTCTTGGTCGGAACGGTCGTATTTTTCTCAATCAGCTTGGTGGTGATTCCGCCCAGGGTCTCGATCCCCAGAGACAACGGGGTCACATCGAGCAGCAGCACGTCTTTCACATCACCCTGAAGGACACCGCCCTGAATAGCGGCGCCAATGGCCACCACTTCATCGGGATTCACACCCTTGTGCGGGTCTTTGCCAAAAATCTCTTTGACCTTCTCCTGGACCTTGGGCATCCGGCTCATACCACCGACCAGAATGACCTCGTCGATATCGGCAGCCGTAAGCCCCGCATCCTTGAGGGCCATCCGACAGGGACCAACCGTGCGCTCGACCAGGTCATCGACCAGATTCTCAAATTTGGCCCGGCTCAATTTGACATTGAGATGCTTGGGACCAGAAGAGTCGGCCGTAATAAAGGGGAGGTTGATATCGGTCTCCTTGGTGGTGGAGAGCTCCATCTTGGCCTTTTCCGCCTCTTCCTTGAGACGCTGCAGGGCCATCTTGTCACCCCGCAGATCAATCCCCTGATCACGCTTGAACTCGTCGGCCAGCCAGTTAACGATCCGCATGTCAAAGTCTTCACCGCCGAGAAAAGTGTCGCCGTTGGTGGATTTGACCTCGAAGACACCGTCGCCGATCTCGAGAATCGAGACGTCAAAGGTACCACCACCAAGATCAAAGACTGCGATCTTTTCTTCACCCTTCTTGTCCAGACCATAGGCCAGGGCGGCTGCCGTGGGCTCGTTGATAATCCGCTGGACATTGAGACCGGCAATCTTGCCCGCATCCTTGGTGGCCTGACGCTGGGCATCGTTGAAATAAGCCGGGACAGTAACCACGGCATCGGTGACCTTCTCGCCCAGATACTCTTCGGCGGTCTGCTTCATCTTACCAAGTACCATGGCCGAAATCTCAGCCGGGGTATAACTCTTGCCTTCGACTTCGACCACGGCAGATCCACCATTCCCCTTTACGATCTTGAAGGGGCTGATCTCAAGAGATTTTTTAACCTCGGCATCGGTAAAATTCCGGCCGATCAGACGCTTGATGGCAGAAAGGGTACGAGTCGGATTGGTGACCGCCTGACGCTTGGCTACCTGACCCACCAGACGCTCGCCCTTGTCGCCAAAGGCAACGATGGACGGTGTCGTCCGATTCCCCTCAGCATTCGCGATAACCTTGGGCTCACCGCCCTCCATGACCGCCACACATGAATTGGTTGTTCCAAGATCTATTCCAATGGTCTTACCCATGCTCGTTCTCCTTGTCTCTATGTCTCTATTTGGCCCCGCGTAATCGAGGTCGATTCTTTAATTTTCTGCCGCTGCGGCAACATGTTGTACAGTGCGCATCATCCCTGCATTGTCAAGGCTGACGCACCGATTTTTCAACTTACTCGCCACCCTTACCGGATGAGACAATGACCTTGGCCGCCCGCAAAAGACGATCTTTGTAGGTGTAGCCCCTCTCAAACTCGCTGCTGACATGACTGGCCGGAACGGTTTGACTGACCTCCATGGTCAAGGCCTCCTGACAGGTGGGATCAAAAGGCGTGCCCACGCTCTTGACCGGAATGACCTCAAATTTTTCCAGGGTCGCAACCAGACTCTTGAGAGTCAACTCCACTCCCTCATGCAAGCCCTTGAGATTGGCGGCCGCATCTGCCCCTTCGATCACTCCCAGATTCAGGGCCCGCTCCAGATTATCGACCACCGGCAGGATGTCTTTAAAAATTGGCTCACCGGCATACTTGAGGGCATTGCTGCGCTCACGCTCGATCCGCTTTTTAAAGTTCTCCTGTTCAGCGACGGTGCGCAACAACAGATCTCTCAATTCTGCCAGTTCTACCCGGGCCTGGGCCAGTTCCTGCTCCAGATCCGGCGCTGCGACCTTGTTCACCACCTCTTCAGCATCCAGGATCTCTTCCTGGCCAGCAGACTTTGCCTCGTCCTGCTGCCCCTGGGTCTTTGTATCCTTACTCACCATCTCCTCCCTTGTGCTTCGATCCGGGTTGACTGATCGTTTTCATCACAACTCTAACGGATATGCATCCGCCGTCTTCAGTGGGCAGCCCTGAAACGTCCGTAGCCCAATTGAATTCTCCTCAACTTGCGGCTGCCGATCTACCATCTGGCAACCTGCAGCGAACAATAAGGAGCCCTTTTTTCCTTGTCAAGTTAGAGGGGTCGAGAAAAGAGTGGTGGATTTTCCCGGGTGTCCTGCCCATTTTGCCTTTCAACTTGGCAACAAACACAATATAGTACTCACCAGTACAGCTGGATCAGATGCAGCCCACACCCATTGCAGACACGCTTTTGACCGGACCACCCAGTTGACGCAGTGACCCGAGCCAGAGCCCTTATTCACAGACAGAACCTTCAAGGAACATCACCCCTATGGATTTCGAACCAAAATGGATCGCCTGGGAGATCACCCGACGCTGTAACCTGAAGTGCGTTCACTGCCGTTCCTCGTCAGAGATCGATGTGATCGGCCATCCAGACTTTTCTCTGCAGGAGGCCTATCGCATTCTGGATGAGATTGCGGCCTACGCCAACCCGGTCATGGTCCTCTCGGGCGGTGAACCTCTTCTGCGTTCCGATGTCTTTGAGATTGCCCAGTATGGCACCGATCTTGGACTGCGCATGTGCCTGGCCACCAACGGCACCCTGGTCACAGACGCGATCTGCGAGCAGATCAAGGCCACCGGAATCAAGATGGTCTCACTCAGCCTGGACGGCGCCTGTGCCAAGACCCACGACAATTTCCGCAACCAGGCCGGGGCCTTTGACGGGACCATGAATGCCATCCGCCTCTTTAACAAACACAACATCCCCTTTCTCATCAACTCCTCATTCACCGTCCGCAACCGTGAGGAGATCCCCGAGATCTACCGTCTGGTCAAATCCCTGGGCGCCTCAGCCTGGTACATGTTCATGATCGTCCCCACGGGACGGGGCGAAGACATCATGGAAGAGTTGATCCCCATCAAAATTTACGACGAGATCCTGGAGTGGCATTACCAGACTGAAAAGGAAGAGACAAAACTCCTGATGCGCCCCACCTGCGCCCCCCATTACTACCGGGTCGTACGCCAGAAGGCCAAGGAAGAGGGCTCAAATTTCAAGCGACGCAACCTCAAATTTTCCACCGGCGGCTCCAAGGGCTGCCTGGCCGGACAGCTCATCTGCCTGATCGATGTGGATGAGAATATCCTGCCCTGCAGCTATTTTCCAAAGTCAGCCGGCTCCTTAAAAGAACAGTCTTTCAAAGAGATCTGGGAAGACTCAACCCTCTTCCACGAGATGCGCGACTTCAAGGGCTACAAGGACAACTGCGGCATATGCGAATATGTCAATGTCTGCGGCGGCTGCCGCGCCCGGGCCTACGCCATGACCGGCGACTACCTGGCCCAAGAGCCCTTCTGTGACTATCGCCCAGGAAAGGCCGGAAACAGGAAAAAGGAAACAGGAGACAAAGAGGACTGATACTCGGGCATCCTCATCCTGTACTGGACAATTTCTCCCTTTTTTTCTGTATGATGTCAGCCATGCTGTTAACTGAAACTCCAAACCCCAGTCCTTAGGAACAGGGGAGGTCGGGGCAGGAGAAGGCCTGAACGGCGGAGCTTAGCCGGGCAGGCCTTCTCCTGTCCCGACCGGATCAGCTCAAAACCAAGAACCTACAGACCCTCTTGCAAAACGATCTCTGTTATTCAACGGACACAACAAACAACAAATCACAAAATCAAACAGGACATCACGATGAACGATACCTTCCTCAAGGCCTGCCGCGGAGAACAAACCGATTACACCCCAATCTGGATGATGCGCCAGGCCGGACGTTATCTCCCGGAGTACCAGGCGGTGCGTGGCAATGTCACCTTCCTCGAGCTGTGCAAGAACCCGGAACTCTGCGTTGAAGTGACCCTGCAGCCCATTGACCTGCTCAATATGGATGCGGCCATTCTCTTCTCCGACATCCTCATCCCCATGGAGGCCATGGGCACCCCGCTGATGTTTCATGAGGGAAAGGGGCCGATCTTTCCTGAACCGATCCGTACTCAGGACGCCGTCAACCGACTGCGCGTCCCTGACCCGGACGCAGAGACCGGTTTTGTCATGGAAACCATCCGCCTCCTGCGCCGCGAGTTGAATGTCCCCCTGATCGGTTTTTCCGGAGCGCCCTTTACTTTGGCCACCTATCTGATTGAGGGTGGTTCATCCAAGGTCTTCTGGGAGACCAAGAAGATGATGTTTACCGCTCCTGAGCTCTTCCACGCCCTGATGGACAAGATCACCGAGTGCACCAGCCTTTATCTCCAGGCCCAGGCCAGGGCCGGGGCCCAGGCCCTGCAGATCTTTGATTCCTGGGCCGGAGTCCTTGCCCCCTGTGACTTTGAAGAATTTGCCCTGCCCTATGTCCAGCGAATCATCAATGACCTGAAGGACACGGGTCTGCCCATCATCTACTTTGCCAACAACGGCGCCACCCTGCTCGACCTGTCGGTCCAGTCAGGGGCCGATGTCATCGGTCTGGACTGGCGAATCAATATCGGCGAGGCCATCACACGTGTGGGAGAAAAGGCTGTTCAGGGCAACATTGACCCCTTTGCCCTGCTCCTGCCCGAGGCCAAACTGAGGAAGCGAATCCAGGGCATCCTGGATGGGGCCCGGGATGCCCATGGCCACATCTTTAATCTTGGTCACGGCATTCACCAGTTCACCCCGCCGGCCCAGGCCAAACTGGCCGTGGATCTGGTCCATGAACTGAGCGCCCGCTGATCAGGACCTGTGTGATGGGGCACAAACCCGCCACCATCAGAATTCCCACTGTCAGCCAATGCCTGTCCCTGATGGACGAGCACGGGATGCTCGACAATATCCGCGCCCATTCCCTGATGGTGGCCCGGGTGGCCGACACCCTGTATCACGGGCTTGACACGGCCCGGTCCGGCCGAATCCAGCCACCAGAGCATGGGCTGGTTCTGGCCGGCGCCCTGCTGCACGACATTGCCAAGACCCCCTGCCTGGGCAACACCTGTGACCATGCCCGCCAGGGCCGGGATATCTGTGCGGCCCTGGGCTATCCGGAAGTGGGCGAGATCGTGCGCGAACACGTCATCCTCAGGGACTTTTCCCCGGAACGCTATGGCCGAGGGCAGTTCCAGGCCAAGGAGATCGTCTACTACGCCGACAAACGGGTTTGTCACGACGAGATTGTCCCCCTGCACCAGCGCCTCGACTATATCGTTGACCGCTATGCCAGAAATGACCATGAGCGCCAAGAGCTGATCCGGGCCAACTTCCAGCGCTGCGTAATTCTTGAAGGCTATCTTTTTGCCGGGCTCGACTTTCAGCCCGAAGACCTGAAAAAACAGAGCCAGGGGCACGACATCCTCGTCGACCACGACAGCAGGGAGGAAAGATGACCCGCATCGCCTACAAGTTCATCCTCACGGTTTCGGCCATCCTCCTGCTCACCACCCTCCTTTTCCTGTGGATCACCATCAACGCCATCCAGGAGTTCGGGCGCGAGTCCCTGGAGAATCAGAGTATCACCATCCGCTCGCAGGCCTACGACTTTCTGGGCAACTCCGTCAGCGAGCACGCCGACAAGTATCAGGAAAAGCTCAAACGCATCTCCCTGGCCTCGGCCATGCTCGCCCGCCAGACAGGTTTTCTTCTCCGCCACACCCAAGAGATGGACTCCCCTGCCAAGCTCCTGCCATCCCTGCGCTTTATACGCCAGGAGGACAACGGCATCTTCTACAGCCAAGACGGACTCATCACCTCCCTGTACTGGGGCGGCCCGGAACTGCCGCCCGCCCAACGTCAGGAGATGGAACAGCTGCAGTTTCTCCACCCGGCCTTTCTCGAGGCGGTGGAGGAGATTCCCGAGGCCATCGCCAGCCACACAATCATCCTGGATGGTTTCGGCATCTACTGTTCCCTGAGCCCGGAGGCTCGGGCCAACATCTACAAGCTCCCGCCGCCCCAGGTCTTTGATGTCCGGGATGGTGAACCGCTCAGCGCGGCCGGGCCCGAAAACAACCCGGAGCAGCGGACCATCTGGACTGCCCCCTACAAGGACGATGTCCACGACGGGCTCTCCTTCACCGCCAGCACCCCCTATTACAACAACCGGGGCGACTTTGCCGGAATCGCCGGCATCGACATCACCCTCGATCGCCTGGCCGAGGATATCATCAATCCGACGCTGAAAGGGGCTCTGCCGTCCCTGTTCACCATGCTCCTGGACGACCGGAGCGGGGTCATTGCCCTGGCCCCGGAACATTTCCAAACCCTGGGCCTTGACCTGAATCTGGGCAAGATGCAGGATTCCACCGACACCTTGACCATCGGCCTTGCCGACTCCTCCATCCCAACCATCCGTATCGCCGCTACCCGCCTCACAACCACCCCCCGCGGGATCTCCACTCTTCAGATCAAGGGAGAAACCTACCTCCTGGCCCACCAGAACATGCCGGATTCCAAACTGATCCTGGCCAAGATGGTCAAGGAAAAGGATATGCTCGCCTCGCTCACGGCCGCTGAACTGGGCCTGAGTGCCACCACCCGGGCCATTACCAGACGCTTTCTCACAGTCAGCCTCGGCATCATGGTGATCGCCATCACCCTGGTGGTCATGGTGATCACACTGTTCACTCGGCCGATCAGGGAGTTGACCACGGCCACACGCAGGGTTCAGGGGGGTGAATTAAATGTTCGGATTCAAAAGAGAGGCACCCACGACGAACTGGGCCAGCTCACCAACTCGTTCAACACCATGATCCAAGGTTTGGAGGAGGCCCACCAACGGGAGAAGGAATACGCCCGTGACCTGGAGGAGACCGTGGACCTGCGCACCGGGGAACTGCAGGAGAAAAATCAGCAACTGCAGGAAACCCTGAGCAAACTTCTGTCTGAGGTCAGCGTCCGCCGGGAGATGGAAAAAGAGCTCTGCCATTATGAGCGGATTATCTCGGTCACCAGTGATCTGATCGCCCTGGTCAACAAGGACTGTACCTATCAGATGGTCAACGCTGCCTACCTCACCGCCCACGGCCGCAGCCGTAACGAGATCATCGGCCACACCATCGCTCAAGTTGTAGGCGAAGAACCGTTCACCAGGCATATCTGGCCCCTGTTCAAACGCTGTCTGGCCGGAGAAGAGGTCAGTTACCAGATCTGGTACACCTTCAAGGGAAGCGGTCGCCGTTTTATATTCGTTACGTACACGCCCTATCTCGACCTGGAAAATAAGTTGGATGGGGTCTTAGTCAGCATTCGCGACATCACTCCAGTCAAGGAGGCCGAAGAGCGGACCATTATTGCCCAGCAGCAGATGGTTCATTCGGAGAAGATGGCGGCCATCGGCCGCCTGGTGGCCGGAATCAGCCACGAATTGAACAATGCCATCAACTTTATTACCGGGGCCCTGCCCTCTCTTAAACGACAGCTCGGGATACTCCTCCCGCTGGCCAGGGCCGACAGCAAGACCAGCCAGGCCTGCGATAATCTGCAGATTTTGACCGACAACATCAACGAGGGCAGTCGGCGCCTGACTCGTATCGTCTCCGGCCTGACCACCTTTTCCCGCCGCGGCGGTGAGCTCCGATCAAACGTGAATGTCAACAAAGAGATCAAAAGGCTGCTGAGCATGGCCCAACCCCAGAGCAAGTCCATCTCCATAGAGACGGAGCTCGTCGAGCCGCTGCCGTTTGTCAACTGCGTCCCTGAAGAGCTGGTCCAGGCCCTGCTCAACATCCTCCTCAATGCCTTCCAGGTCCTGGGCCAGGAAGGCACTGTCACAATCAGGACCCGTCTCCGCGACCGATGGGTGGTGATTGAAGTCAGCGACACTGGTCCTGGACTGGACCCCGAGATCGGCGACAAGATCTTTGAGCCCTTTTTCACCACCAAGGAGGTGGGTGAGGGCACCGGTCTGGGCCTCAGTATCTGCCACGACATCATCACCAAATTCGGCGGCACCATCACTGTTGCCTGTGAGCCTGGTCAGGGGGCGGTCTTCACCATCTCCCTGCCGGCGGTTGCCTGAAGGGCAAAAAATCACCATGCGTATCGTTGCCTTCAGCGACAGCCACACCCGTCATGCCGAGGTGGAGATCCCGCCCGGCGACCTGCTGATCTTTGCCGGCGACCTGTCGCAATGTCGAAGCGTGGAGGAGGCCGTCAACTTTAACGACTTTCTCGCCACCCTGCCCCATCCGTACAAGGTGGTGATCGGCGGCAACCATGACCATCAGCTGGCCCAGGGGGTGGAGCAGGCCAGGTGCCTGCTGTCCAACGGGATCTACCTGCAAGATCAGGCCGTGGCCATCAACGGCATCACTCTCTACGGCGCGCCCTGGCAGCCGATCTTCAACAGCCGGGCCTGCGATGCCTTTGCCCGCTTCCGCGGACGCCCCATGCGTGAAAAATGGAACCTGATTCCCCAGAAGATCGATATTCTCATCACCCATACCCCGCCCCAGGGAATCATGGACCTGGACCAGGGCATTGCCAATGGCTGTTCCGACCTTCTGGCTGCGGTCCAGCAGGTCCGGCCCCGCTACCACATCTTCGGCCATATCCACAACCACAACGGCTGTCTGACCTGCGGCCCCACCACCTTTATCAACTGCAATGTCAAGGGCCCAGGTGGACTCCTCCGGCCGGCCACGGTCTTTGACATTGAGCCCGCAGCAGTCTCCTGATCCCATCTGCACTCAGCAGGCAGCAAAGCTTCTCGCGCGCCATAGATCTTCAATCCAAAAAAAACGCCGTCCTCCAAAGAGAAACGGCGCTTACCAGCAACCTGCTGTCAGTTGCAGACAGACCATCAGCAGATCATTTACTTTTTTACTGGACTTGACCCTGCACGAAAATCTTCATTGTGCAAGCGGTTCACCCGACTGTCTATTTGAAGTAGTTCAGCAGGGCGTGGAGCGTGGTCAGTGGATGGGGCGGACAACCCGGGATATAAAGATCAACGGGAATCAGGCTGTTCAGATCGCCTACCACATCCTCACTGCCGTAAAAAGGACCACCGGAGATGGAACAGGCGCCACTGGCAATGACCACCTTGGGAGAGGGTACGGCCTCAAAGGTGGAGAGGACAGCGGCCCGCATATTCTTCGAAATAGGACCGGTCACATGAATGCCATCGGCATGCCGGGGAGAGGCAACAAACTGGATACCAAAACGCTGCAGGTCAAAGAACGGGGTGTTCAAGACGTTGGTGTCGGCCTCACAGGCATTACAGCCACCCGCTGAGATCTGACGGAGCTGGAGAGAGCGACCAAAGAGCTTCTTGAAGTGTTTCTTGGAATGCTCGGCCAGGGCGGGCAGATCACCCAGGGTCAGCAGATCCTCACGGCAGGAGGTCCCCATCTCAAAGTCCTGGGAAAAATGGACGAATTTCCCCTCGGAGAGGGTCTCACACAGGCCACAGAAGACACACCGCCCCAGATCGATCTGGCGGGTCTTGCGGTCAATGGCCTCCTGGGGACAGGCATCGGCACAGCGGCCAACCAGTTCGGCCGGACAATCCTTGACCACCTTGGGCATCCCCCGAAAACGGTGATAGAGTTGAATCGGTTCCTTGGGATATTTGGAGGTCCGGTGTCCCTGTTCTATTCTATTTTTGATGACTTTTAACATAAGTATTCCATTTTTGTTCTGTTCGACAGGGCGGTTAGCTTACAGGTCAAATCCACAATAGGAGAGATTGAAGCTCTTGTTGCACAGGGGGAAATCAGAGATCCCCTCATCCCGCAGGGACAGGGCCAGGCCAGTCCAGTTATGGAAGGAGGGGTCCTTGACCTTGTAACGCTGAATCTTTCCGGCTGCATCGGTGAGGATACAGTGAGAAACTTCCCCACGCCAGGCCTCGTTGATCGACACGACAAAGGAGTCCGGGGCCAGCTGCCACTCCTGCGGCAAAACGCTCGGTTCTTCCTGACGCTTGGGCAGAAGGGTGTTGATCATCTGAGTGGAATGGCGAATCTCCTCCCGTCTGACCGTGCCCCGGGAACAGACATCGCCATCGGTCCGTTCATTCTTATTGCGGGGCAGATCGGCATAGCACTCAGTCGGAAACGCAACCCTGGCATCATAGCTCAACCCACAGGCCCGTCCGGCATAACCAACCAGGCCGATAGCCTCAGCGTCGGCATGGCTGACCGTTCCGGTCTGATCAAAACGAGCCAGAACCGTGGGTGAGGAAAAGATCAGATCATTGACATGCTCCACTTCAGGGGTCAGTTCGGCCAGCTTGGCGCTGATGAGCTGTTCCTGCTCCTCGCCCAGGATCTGGGTCACCCCGCCTGGCCGAACCAGACCGCGGCCGAATCGATTTCCGCCGAGGATCTGCGTCAGGTTCAGGTATTCCCCCCTGATCCGTCCAAAATAGGCCGCGGGCGGATTAAAGGCCACATCAAGACTCAAGGCACCAAGATCACCGATATGATTGGCAATCCGCTCAAGCTCCAGGGCAATGGTCCTGACAACCTTGGCCCCCTTGTTCACCGTCAGCCCGGCCAGAGACTCAATGGCCTGGGACTGGCAGAGCGAATGGCCAATGGTCGTGTCTCCGGCAATGGTCTCGGCAATGATCGGCAGACGGTTGGCCGAAACGGTCTGGAACAGCCGTTCGACGCCACGATGCTGGTAACCAAGCTGGATCTCCAGGTGAAAGACCCGCTCACCCAGGCACTGAAAACGGAAATGACCCGGCTCGATAATGCCGGCATGGACCGGACCAACCGCCACCTCATGCACGGTCTTTCCTTCCACCGTAAAATAGGGGTAATTACCAGGAATTTCCTGCTGGTAGTCGTTTTCAAAGACATCCGTGCCGCCAGCATAGTTGGGATGATAACGGACCATCTTCCACCAGGGATGCCCCTCGGCCTGGATGCCATACTGCTCACCGATCTCACGTTCAAAAAGGTGAAACTTGGTGGAGTCGGCAGTCAGTGAGAGATAGGTCTCAGCGACCTCACAGCCGGTCACATAGAGTTTGTCCGTGCGCATCACAGCCAGGAGTCGATTCTGGCCCCGGTCCTCATAGGCAAAAAACTGAACCACCTGCCCACCCTGATGAGCCAGAGAAAGCAGGGCTTCCCGAAACACTTCAAAGGGCAGGTCAGGAATGTCGGCCCGGGCAACCCGCTGGTTATTCTGAACCTGTAGAAAATTATCCATGAATTCCACCTCCAATGGTGGCGATGGCCGAAATGATTGTCTGATACAGGCTGTCCGGCAGCCAGACACAGAGAACGATAGAGGTCAAGAGCAGGGCATAGGAAGGCAGGGTTCGGGCCAGATTTTCATCCACCAGAATCTCGCCGCTATACGAACCAAAGGACATCCGCATGACCAGACGCGAGGCCCCGGCAAAGATGAGGACCAGCGCGGCGATGAAAACGGTCACAGACACGGTCCAGCCCTGCTGAAACGCCCCCATGATGATCAGGATTTCACTGACAAAGATACCAAAAGGTGGAAACCCTGATATTCCGGCAAACCCGGCAAAAAAGGCAGTAAAGGTCTTGGGAAAGAGCCGGGCCATGTTACCGGTCTTATCGATCAGCTTGCTGCCATAACCCAGCAGAATATTCCCGGACGACAGGAACAGCGATGATTTGATCAGCGAATGATGGATCAGATGGAGCATGGCACCATAGGTGGCCAGCCCACCGACCCCGACCCCGAAGGCAATAATCCCCATATTCTCAATACTGGAATAGGCCAGCATCCGCTTGTAACCGGTCTGGTTAAACATGAAGATTGCAGCGACCAGCATGGAAAGCAGACCAAATCCCACCAGGATCTGACTGGAAAAATCCCCAAGGCCGGCTTCATACATCAACTGATGGCCCCGATAGATGCCGAGGAAGGCACAGTTGAGCAGGGCGCCGGAGAGCAGGGCTGAGGCCGGACTGGGTGCCTCACTGTGGGCATCAGGCAACCAGGTGTGCATGGGAGCCAATCCCATCTTGGTGCCATAGCCGACGACCAGGAAGATGAAACCGGTCTTCAGCCAGATCGGATTGAGCAGGCCTGCGACCTGGCGCAGGGAGCTGAAGGTGATCGGCACATCCACATTGCCACGATCCATGGACAGAACAATAAAGAAGCAGCCCAAAAGGGCCAGGGCAATCCCCACCGAACAGATCAGAACATACTTCCAGGTGGCCTCCAGGGCCGACTTGGAGCGATGAAGGAAGATCAGCGGCGCACTCATCAGTGTCGTGGCCTCAATGGCAATCCAGAGCACCACCAGATGATCGGCCAGGGCCACCATGGACATGGTGGCCAGGAAAAAGAGGGTGCAGCCGATATAAATCGGTTCACTGGCTATCTCGGTCTCACTCATGTACGAGACGGCATAGATGGAGATAAACAGGAAGATAAATGAAGTCACCAACAAAACCAGCATCCCCTCAGGAGTCACCGTAAAATAACCGGTCAAGGCCGGCTTGACCTTGCCCAGCCAGCCAAGAACTGCAAGCTGCAAATGCAGCAGAGCGGTTACAACCAGGATTCCCCGCCCGAGCCGGACGGGGAGGAACATGGCAATAATCCCGGTGAACAGGGGGAGAAGACAAGTAAATTCTAACATGTATTCAATCCTTCAATTGGCCAAGAAGTGCGGTATCCACATCGTCAAAGGCACTGTTAATGTTGTGGAGGATAATACCCATGATCATGATACCAACCAGGATGTCAAGGAGTACCCCAAACTCAACCACGAACTGGGTATGCGTCTGTTTGGCCAGGGCCGTACCAATCAGGTAGATACCATTTTCCATCATCAGGTAGCCGATGACCTGGGTGATGGCCTTGCGCCGGGTCATGAGCAGAAACAGTCCGGAGGTCAGAGTGGTAATGGCCGTAATCATGAGCAGGACATGCTCATCGGGCAGCGCAATATGGAGCCGGTCGGCGATATATGCTGAGATGAGAATAAAGATCAGACCGGCAAAAACCGAGGCATGATAACCGATGATCGGCTCAACCTCGCGCTTGATCTTAATCTTCTGTACGGCCATAAAGATGAAACCGGGAATCAGAAACCCCTTGATCAGCAGCATGACCTGGAGAAAAAGGATGGAACCGATGGCCATGCCATCGTTGTGTTCCAGAAACAGCGGAATGAGTGAGACCACAATCCCCTGAAAGGCCATGATCTTCACCAGGGCCATAAGTCGGTTCGAGGCAAGCGAGAGCAGAACCGACAGCAGGGTGAGAGAAAGAAGGGCATCGGATATTTGAATCATTGGATTAACTCCATGGTGAGAATGATCACAAAAAAGACCAGGGCGAAAGAAGTCAGGATGAATTTCGGGACCAGATTCATTCTAAACCGGGCGGTGATCGATTCCACGACCCCGACACTCATGTAGATCAGGGTCACAATGCCGAAGAAAAGCAGGCCATTCATGAGCGGGTCTGCCAGTTGCAGAGGGTTCAGAATCTGAGAGAGGAACGCCGAATAAAACAACAATTTGAACCAGGCGCCCAGTTCAATCAAGGCCAGATCCGGTCCGCTGTGATCAAGAATCATGACCTCATGAATCATGGTCAGCTCGAGATGCGTGGCCGGATCATCCACCGGAACCCGTGAATTCTCGGTGAGCATGACGATATAGAGCGCGATAATGACCAGGAGCAGCAAGGCGCCGTGTTCTCCACCAATGTTCATGGCATTGGTGCCGGTAAAAAACTCCTGAAAACTCAAAGAGCCGCTGAAGCGGAAAAAAAGAATCAGAATGGCAAAGATCGTGCCTTCAGCCAGCGTCGAGAAAAAGGCCTCCCGCGCCGCACCCATCCCCTCAAAGGGCGAGGCCGTATCAAGGGCCGCCAGGATCGTGAAAAACCGCCCAAGGCCCATGAGATAAAAGAGCATGAACACGTCACCGTGGAAGGAAAAGAGCGGTGCCGTCCCGGCCAGGGGAAAGAAGAGGAGCATCATCAGACTGGTGCAACAGCCAACCACAGGACCCAGCTGAAAAACAAAGCTAGTGCTGGTGCTGTAGACCGAGCCCTTTCTGAACAGCTTGATCACGGTATAATAGTTGATCAGCAGGGGCGGACCCTGCTTACCGGCAAACAGGGCCTTGACCTTCTGGATGACCGCCGGCAGCATAGGAGCGATCAGAACTGCGGCACAAAATGCAAGTACGGATTCCATCGATAACCTCGAAATAATATGTTCCAGTCGCTGCTATAAGAGAAAGAGCAGGACGATAAGAGCCAAAATGATGTAGGCGATATAGAGCTGAATATTGCCATGCTGGATCCAGTGCAGACGCTCAAGCAATCTCAGAAGCGGTTTGGCCAGCCACTGCTGATAATAGGTCTCGGCCAGGTCACCGACCTGAATATCCCACGTGGTCCGCCCGGGGAAAATAGCGGTGATCCCGGTATAGATCCGCTTGATCGGGACATAGGGACGGAAAAAATCCACCATTTCATCACCATACGAGGTGCCGGTGTACTGCATCCGCACAGTGGGCTGAGTAAATCCGCAGCCCCAAGTGCCGCTGCTGCCAATCTCCTTTTTAAGATACAGAAACTTGCGCAGGAGCCCAATCCCGAGGAAGAGGGCAATAAAAAGGGTGGCGGTCTGGGAGACCTGGCGGATGATCACAAAGAAAGGACTAAAATCAAAGGTGTTGATCAGGCTGAGGTCCTTAAGACCTGCGAATGCCAGGCGGATAAAAGGCTCGGGGAGGACCCCGATCACCAGGCAGGCCACAGCCATCACGACCATGACCAGACCCATGCCGGCCCCGGCCTCGGTTGCCTGAGCGGCTTGTCTGGTGCGCGGTTCACCCAGGAAGGCCAGGCCAAAGACCTTGGTGAAACAGGCCGTGGCCAGACCGCCGATCACGGCCAGGGAGAGGATGGCCAAGACTGTCAGGACAAAGGGAATACGGTGTTCACTGACCCCCTGAAATGCCCCATAATAGATCAAGAATTCACCGATAAATCCACTGAAGGGCGGCAGACCGGAGATGGCCACTGATCCAACCAGAAAGGTCTTGCCGGTGGTGGGCATCCGTTTGATCAGACCGCCAAGCTGATCAATGTCCTTGGTCTTTGCCTGATGGAGGACTGCGCCGGCACCAAGAAAGAGGAGGGATTTGAAGATCGAGTGGTTAAAGACGTGCATCAGGGCCCCGGCAAAACCAAAAAAGGCCATGGCCTGGTTCTGTTCCGAGACTCCGACCATGCCGATGCCCAGTCCGATCAGGATAATCCCGATATTCTCAACACTGCTGTAGGCCAGCAGCTTTTTGATATCCTGATTGGCCAGGGCATACACCACACCCAGGACCCCGGTAATCATCCCGGCAATCAGGACCATGCGACCGATCAGAGGTGTCGGGGCCTCCAGCAGGAGATAGACTCGAAAGATGCCGTAGATTCCCATCTTAATCATGACCCCGGACATGATCGCCGAGATATGGCTCGGTGCGGCCGGATGGGCCTGGGGCAGCCAGATATGGAGGGGAAAAAGACCGGCCTTGGAACCAAAGCCGATAAAGGCCAGGATAAAGACCAGTAATTTGACCGGTTCAGCAATCTGAGAAAAGGCGGCAAAATCCATTAGACCGGTGTGACTGTAGACGAGGGCAAAGGCGGCAAAGAGAAACATGGCACCGC
Source organism: uncultured Desulfobulbaceae bacterium (assembly GCA_937910875.1). Classification (GTDB taxonomy): domain Bacteria; phylum Desulfobacterota; class Desulfobulbia; order Desulfobulbales; family Desulfocapsaceae; genus Desulfatifera. The sequence goes on from CALENA010000192.1 coordinate 43,353, forward strand.
CTTGGGCAAAGATAAAGTAGAGATAGCCGGCCCGGCGATTGCTCTGCACCTCGTAGTCATAGACCACCAGAAAAAAGGAGGAGAGAGACATGATCTCCCAGGCCAGGGCAAAGGTGATGATATTCGACGCCAGAACCACCAGGGCCATGGAACAGACAAGAATGGCAAAGAGAAAATAGCTGACTGCGCTCCTGACCGCCTTATTCTTGTTGCCAAGATATTGAAAGCTGTAGAAAAGCACCAGGGGCGAAATAATGAACACCGGCAGCAGGAAAAAAAGAGCAAGACTGTCCACCTTGAACGCCAGGGTAAAGAGATGCAGCCATTCCACGCTGATCTCCATGCCCGCAGTGGGGGCAAAGAGGCCAGACAGGGTCAAGGACAAACCCCAGAGGCAACCGGCCGACATGGTTGCAATGGCGATCAACTTCATCAAGGTGAACTGCCGGACAAACAGGAGGGCAAGTATTCCTCCGGCAAAGATCACGGCCAGAGACAGCAACAAGGTATTCATCAATTCTCCTCAGGTTGGATCATCTGTACTCCTGGTTCGGATTCTAGGCAGAGAATCGCCAAGAGACAGGGGGCATGCTCCGGTGACCTGCGGCCTTACCGCGGGTCGGTAATATTCAATGGGCAATAAATCTCAGATTAATAACACGTAAAGGCGGACGTCCAGCAACCTGCAGGAGACCGGTTGCCGGTTAACTGGGTGATCGAATATCAAAACGAGGGGCGACCAGCATCCGGCCGATCTGCTCCTTCAAATCCATCTGATCAAGGTTCTCGATCTTCTGTTTCTTCAACAGGGCAAAGAGTTCTTCCTGCTCAACCGGATGGAGGTACTTTTCATTCTTGTTTTCCCTGATTTGAATATGGGCGGCCCAGGGCACAAAATACGTGGTCGCCGGATTCCCTTCATATTCGGAGATATCAATATTCAACCCGGCGACATAGAGAAGATTCTTGCCATCATACTGGGACCCGCGGCGAATGGACTCGACGGTCCGGGCAAATTCCAGCTGGATATTGATCTTGGCCGCTCTGAGCGATGGATTGGGTGAAGTGACGATCATCGGCATGAATTCAATCAGGTTCCGCTCGAGCAGAATAGACTCATCGGTCTCATGAAAGTCTTCCCGGAAATAAAAAAGATCTTCGGTCAACTGGGGACCGATATTCTCACCCGCCCCGCTCTTCCAGACATAGCCCCTGTGGTCAAGCTGCTGACGAAAAGACTCTGAAACCTCATAGATCTGGCTGGTACTGAGGGCCGAGGCAGATCTAATCTGATTATAATCGTCAATCTTGACAATGTTTTCCAGGCGCAGCACCAGGCCGTTCTTGACCGGATGAGACTCAAAATCCACGAACGAGTTTTTGGCCGTAATCAGAAATCTTCCCTGTTCGTCACGATGGAGAAAGATCCGTTTCTGGGCAAAGCGATACTGCTCAAGGTAGGGGGTGATGACATGGGTAATCTTGCCGCAGGAATCAGAGATACACAGCCCATCTCGCTTTGGGCGTGTACATTTTCCATAGGTACCGCTGTGCGGGTCATATCCCACATGGCTGGCCTGGACAATAACCGAATCCTCACCATGGCTGGCGTGCGGGCCATGCCGGTCAATGGCGACAATCCCGCCGACCCGGCCATGATTAAAGGGAAAGGTGCCGAAATGCTTGGTCAGCATGATGATTGGCCACCCCTGGTTCTCATCGGAGCAGAAGGCCCGCGACGGCATGATCTTGCCCTTGCGAAAACCCAATTCCATACAAAAGTTATAGAGTCTGGGCACAAATTCCGGATAGGGCATGGCCAGGCCATCAACCTTAAATGGAGCGGTCCGACGAATGATCTGGGGTTTATTGTATGGCATGGTTCAAATCCTCAGTTGGAAAGTCACCCTATTGAACCGTTTCAACGGGACCGTTAAAAAGGGACCGATGAAACAGCATATATCTTACGATCGACACAATTCTTATGCTGATATCCTTTGGCTTCAGGATGAGATCACCGAGCAACTGGGGCGTCACAAAACAAAACGTATCTCCACCACATCAGGGACTCAGCACCCTGATTGCAGCCCATCCAAAATTCACATGTGAGCGATTATGTAACTCTTTCAGTTGCATTCCGCAACAATGATATCTCTCTTTTTTTCTTAGATATCCCACCGGAACGCCGATTGACAGCCACGACCAGACTGCTCCCAAATCCCCGCTCACGGCCATTCTTGCGTCAATTTCCAGCACGTGAAAACTTACCTGATAAAAAAAATAACACCAGACAAAAATACTGAGTATCTGCTCAGTCGTCAGCGGTTTCAATGGATTTCAGACCTCTTCCCTGTCACCATCTTTTTTTTCAAACCGGACTGACTTCAATCCTGCCACAGGGCAAAGAGTTCGGCACAGCCCTTCTCGGCCAGACGGGTCAGTTCCTGAAAATCTTCCGTGGCAAAGGGCGCCCCCTCGGCCGTGGTCTGGATCTCAATCCAGCGACCATCGGATGCCATGACGAAATTGGCGTCCACAGCGGCCCCGGAATCTTCCCGGTAATCAAGATCGAGCAGAACGTGACCGTCGACCACTCCGGCCGAAATGGCGGCCACCGGCAAGATTGCAGGCAAAGCCCCCAAACGGCCATCCTCATTCAACCGGGCCAGGGCCCGGCCCAGGGCCAGGGCGCCACCGGTAATCGAGGCCGTCCGGGTGCCGCCGTCGGCATTGATCACATCGCAGTCAACCCGCAGGGTCCGCTCGCCTATCTCGGCCAGATCCACCATCATCCGCAGGCTGCGGCCAATGAGACGCTGGATCTCCAGAGTCCGGCCACTGCGACCACCCAGGGATTCACGTCTGTAGCGGGTCGAGGTGGCGGCTGGCAGCATCCCGTATTCGGCAGTGATCCAGCCCTTGCCCTGGCCCACAAGAAAGGGAGGCACCTTCTCCTCAACGCTCACCGCGCACAGGACATGGGTTCCCCCCATACGAATCATCAACGAGGCCAGGGCGCCAGGCTGCACGTCCCATTCAATGGAAAGAGGCCTCAGGCTTTCAGCCGGGCGATTGTCAGTACGCGTCATGTCACTCATCTCCTATAACTTCCGATTATCAATGACTCGCTGGCCCTTGCCCTCGAACCGTTCCAAAGTCCTCTCCTCAACCAGCTGCACAGCCACACCGATCCCCAACTCTGAAGAGAGTCGGCTTTTAATGGTATCGATCAGGGCACGCTGCTTCTTCATCTCATCAAAGAAATAAGACTCCTGAACCTCGACCTGGACCGTGGCCCGATCCTGATGGTTCTCACGATCGACAATGATCCGGTAATGGGGAGCTGTCCCGTCAATGCCAAAGAGGATCGATTCAATCTGGGTGGGAAAGACATTGACGCCCTTGATGATCAGCATGTCATCGGTGCGCCCGAGGATCCGGTGCATCCGCTGCAGGGTCCGGCCGCAAGGGCAGGGATCAGGGAGCAGCCGGGTCAGATCGCGGGTCCGATAACGGATCATGGGGAAGGCCTCTTTGGTGAGTGTGGTGATCACCAGTTCACCCACCTCACCCGGAGCCACCGGCTCCAGGGTCTCGGGATCAAGGACCTCGACCAGAAAATGATCTTCGTTGATATGCAGACCATTACACTCCTGACACTCCCCGGCCACACCCGGTCCCATGATCTCGGACAGACCATAGTTGTCAGTGGCCTGAATACCCAGTTTCTCATTGATCTCCAGGCGCATGGCCTCAGACCAGGGTTCGGCCCCGAACAGCCCGTATTTGAGCGACAAGCCGTGGGGATTGATACCCATATCAAACATGACATCGGCGATGTTCAGGGCGTAGGAGGGGGTGCAGACCAGGGCCGTGGTCTTGAAATCCTGCATGATCTGGATCTGGCGGCGGGTATTCCCGGCCGAAATCGGGATGACCGAAGCCCCGAGACGCTCGGCCCCATAATGGAGCCCGAAACCCCCGGTAAAGAGGCCATAGCCAAAGGCAATCTGAATCACATCATCGGCAGTCAATCCGGCCGCCGTCAGGATTCGGGCCACCAGATTGGACCAGTTCTTGATGTCATTTCTGGTGTAACCCACAACAGTGGCCGCACCCGTGGTCCCGGATGAGGAATGGACCCGGACCACATCCCGCAGGGGCACGGCAAAAAGGCCATAGGGATAATTGTCGCGCAGATCCTGTTTGGTGGTAAAGGGGAGTTTACGAATATCGGCCAGGGTACTGAACCCCTCGAAATCCAGGTTCATCTCCTTGAATTTCTGCCGGTAAAAAGGAACATGGGTCCCAACCCGGTAAAGGGTCGACTGGAGGCGCTCCAACTGCAACTGCTCCAGATCAGGACGCGCCAGACATTCTTTTTCCTCTTCCCAATACATGATTACCTCGCAATCCGCTGAATTGAATTGTTCTCTGTTATGCCTCAGACTTCCCTTTTGTTAAGAAAGGGCAAGACGTTTAAAGGGGCTGATTCCAGTTGTAACCTGGGTCGATTGAGCTTTAATCCCGGTTATCAACTGGAAGTTTTGGGTTCTAATTCCGAGCGGATGAGGGGCCCCCTGCCCGGCTAAGCTCCGCCCCCTTTATCTCAAATTTATACTGGCCAAGACCTCGGCCGGAGTTGGGGGGGAGTGTCTGAACGGCGTATCTGAAAAATCATTGGCCGCAGGACAAGGATTTTTCAGGCGGAGCTTAGCCGGGCAGACACTCCCCCCAACTCCAAGCCCCTGCAAGCTACCACAGAGCCCTCCTCCAACCGCACTCAAACACCCAACAAAGACCAACCCAACACCACTCAAGGCGCCAGGACAAAATCCCCTTTCCCCTCAAGTAACGCGCAAAAAAAATCTACTCCTCGCCCTCAATCTTTTCCCGACCAAGATACGCCCGCTGAACATCATTATTGGCCAGAAGATCTTCGGCCGGTCCCTGCAGAATAATCTTGCCGGTTTCAAGGACATACCCGCGATCCGCAATCCCCAGAGCGGCCTTGGCGTTCTGTTCCACCAACAAAACGGTATTCCCCTCATCGCGCAGACGGACAATCACCTGAAAAATCTCACGGACGATGAGCGGGGCCAGACCGGTGGATGGTTCATCCATCATCACCAGTTTGGGCCTGGACATCAAGGCGCGGCCCATGGCCAGCATCTGCTGTTCGCCGCCGGACAGAGTCCCGGCCAGCTGCTGCTTACGATCACGGAGAATAGGAAAGAGCTGATACTGGTGTTCAAGCTGTTCATTCACCGCCCGCCCCCCCTCTCGCTGCTGCAGGACATGCCCGCCCAGGATCAGGTTTTCCTCGACACTCAGGGTGGCAAAGACCTGACGCCCCTCAGGGACCATGACACAACCCAGAGCCGGAATTCGTTCAGGGGCAAGGACAACCAGTTCCTGGTCACGGAAGAGAATTTCTCCGGATGTGGCCCGCACCAGACCGGCAATGGTCGCCAGAAGCGTGGTCTTCCCGGCACCGTTGGCCCCGATAATGGTCACGATCTCACCCGGATCAACGTGCATGGAGATTCTTTTGAGGACCTTGATCTTGCCGTAGCCCGAGGCCAGATTACGAATCTTCAGCATGCCCTTACTCCTCCCCCAGATAAATCTTGATCACATCCGGATTCTGCTGGATGGCGGCTGGCAGGTCCTCGGCAATCTTCTGACCAAAGGAGAGGACCACAATCTCATCGGAGATATCCATGACCAGGGACATATCATGCTCGACCAGGAGGACCGTGATCCCCAGGTCACGGATCTTGCTGATCAGGCGGCCCACCTCGGCCGTTTCATAGATATTGAGCCCGGCTGCGGGTTCGTCCAGGAGGAGCAACTCGGGTTCCATGGCCAGGGCCCGGGCCAGTTCCACGGCCCGCTGCTGACCAAAAGCCAGACTGGTGGCTGGGATATCGGCCACATCGGCAATATCCAGGAGCTGGAGCAGGTCCATGGCCTGGGCGCGAATAGCCCGTTCCTCGGCAGGCGTGCCGGGCAGATTAAACATCGAGGCCATAAACCCGGCCCGGCTGCGTGTATGGCGGCCAACCATGACATTCTCAAGCGCGGTCATGCCGGAGAACATCTTGATATTCTGATAAGTGCGCGCGATCCCACGGCTGGCAATCTGGTAAGGTTTTTTACCCTGAATCGCCTTTCCCTTGAAGATGACCCTTCCTGAGGTGACAGGCAAAGCCCCGGAAATCAGGTTGAAGAGAGTGGTCTTGCCGGCACCGTTGGGGCCGATCACCGCCTTGATCTGGCCCTGACGGACGGCAAAGGAGACGTCGCTGACCGCGTGCAGGCCGCCGAAGCGTTTATGGAGTTGATCGACTTGCAGCAGGTTCATGTCAGCCATCCCCCTTTTCGTCAACCTGTTTCGCAAGGCCTGGTCGCCAGCGGAGACTCAAAATGCCGTTGGGAGCAAAGAGCATGATCAGGATCAGGATCAGACCGAAGACCGCGTCATCATAGGAGCCAAAGACCCCGCGCAGGGAGAGGAAGTTCAGCAGCACCCCCATGGTCAATGCCCCCCAGAGGTGAGCCATCCCCCCCACTGCCACCAGGGCCACGTAACGGACTGACTTCATGACGCTGGCCTCGGATGGGCCGATACCGCCGTTGTAATGGGTGAGAAAGACTCCGGCAATGGCCGCGAACACGGCGGACAGGACAAAGGTCTGAATCTTAAAACGAGCGGTATTGACGCCCATGGCATCTGCGGCCTCGCTCGAGCCATGAATGGCGCGCAGGGCCCGTCCGACACGGGAGTCAATCAAATTCAAAAGCAGGATCAGACCGATGATCAAGAGCCCCCAGGCAATGTAATAGTTCTGGATCCGACCGGAAAAATCACCGCTGACCGTGAGTCCGGGCACAAGGGTAAAACCCGGAACACCCGAGATCCCATCGGCCTCGCCAAAGTACTCCGAGGCCAGAACCACCCGGTAGATAATAATCCCAAATCCCAGGGTGGCCATGGCCAGATAATGGCCTTTGAGCTTGAGCACCGGGACCCCGATCAGATAGGAAATCAGCACGGCCGCCAGGATCGCCACGATGCAGGCGACCCAGGGCGTCACCACCAGAAAGGTCCCGCCATAGAGATCCACCCCTGCGTGCAGCAGACCAAGACTGTTCAGGGCCGCGACCAGGACGTTCTCCTGCAGGGGCTCAAGGTTATGGGTGGTCAAGGCCGCAGAGATATAGCCGCCGATGGCAAAGAATCCGCCATGGCCCAGCGAGATCTGCCCGGCGTACCCCATCAGCACGCACAGACCGATGATCAGCAGGGCATAATAGGCAGACATGGTCATCTGGGTCAGATAATACAGGGTGCCCGTGGCGGCACAGAGCAGTTGGATGGCAATAATCGCGACCAGGAGCGGGGCGATGGAGAGCAGGCGTTTCATTGTCAGAACTCCTTGAGCCCGGCGGCCTCGCTTGATCCAAACAGACCATGGGGGCGCACAAAGAGAATGACAAGCAAAATGGCAATGGCAATGGCATCCTGAAAGGCCAGGGGCACCACGGACACGGAAAAAGCCTCGATCAGCCCCAGGAGCAGGCCGGCAATTACGGCAGAACCGGCATTGCCCAGACCGCCAATAATGGCCACGGTAAAGCCCTTAATGGCAAGACCGGTGCCGATATCATACTCGGAATAGGTAATCGGCGACATGACACAGCCGGCCAGGGCCCCGATCCCAGCACTCAAGACAAATGAAAAGGTGACCATGTTCCTGGTGTTGATGCCGCAAAGCACGGCCGCGGTGCGGTTGGCAGAACAGGCCCGCATCTGACGGCCCACCGAGGTGGTCTTGAAAAAGAGGCCCAGGGCCACAACCATCAGGCCGCAGACTCCGATCACCACCAGGACCTGGGGGGAAATCCGGGCCCCGAAAACAGAGATGGCCGTCACCTGGTTGCCGATAAAATAGGGAAGAGCACGGATGCCCTCACCCCAGATATGGACGGCGGTCTCACGGATGAGAATGGACAGGCCGATGGTGATAATGATCATCCGCAGGACCGAAGGATTCTTGAGCCAGCGAATAAAGATGATCTCGATCAGGGCACCAACCGCCATGGTGATGACAACAGCCAGAGCAATGGCCAGGGGCATGGGCATCAGGGGCAGCAGAGAAATGGAGATCATCCCGCCAAGCATGACAAACTCACCCTGAGCAAAGTTGATGATGCCGGTGGTGTTATAAATGATATTGAAACCGATGGCGACAATGGCATAGATACTGCCATAGGTCAGCCCGGCAAAACAATACTGGATGAAAAGCTCGATGGTCATAAGCAATCAGGCACCCCCGGAAGGGGTGCCCCGATAAAAAAATGGGGCCGGGTGATCCCGGCCCCGGAAGGTCTGCTTATTTGCCGGTATAAGCGACGAATTTACCGTCTTTGACCGTCATCATCTCGAAGGCGTCGATATCCAGGCCGTTATGATCCGTGGCGCTGAAATTAAAGACCCCGCCGGTTCCGGCGAAACCCTGGAGATTCTCAACAGCGGCCCGGACCTTGTCCCGGTCGTTGCCTGCAGTCTCCACGGCCTTGACCAGGATGGTGAAGGCATCATAGGCATGGCCACCAAAGGTGGAAGCCGTCTCATTATACTTGGACTCATAGTTGCTGACATAACTCTTCAACAGGGCGGCCTGGGGATGATCAGCAGACAGGGTATCGGCAATCAACAGACGACCGGCCGGGAAAATAACACCCTCGGCAGCGGCACCTGCCAACTCAACATATTTGATATTTCCGAAACCATGGCTCTGGAACAGGGGGACATCCCAGCCGGCCTGACGAATGTTTTTGATGACAATGGACTGGGCCGGAACAACAGACCAGTTGACCACGGCCTGAACGTCCTTGTTGGCGCGGATCTTGGCAACCACCGCTGAGAGATCAGTGGCCTTCTTATCATAGACCTCGGTCTCAATCACTTCGATGCCGAACTCCGGAGCAATCTTGAGGAGTTGCCCCTTGCCTGCCTGACCAAAACCGGTGTTTCCGGCCAAGACAGCAATCTTGGTGATCCCCAGACGATTCATCTCCATGAAGATCTTCTTGACGGCCAGCGAATCGTTCTGGGGGGTCTTGAAGACATAGGAGGCAACAGGATTGACGATTACCTCGGCTGCAGCACAGGAGAGGAGCGGGGTCTTGCCCGCTTCACTGATGTCCTTGATCTTCATGGTCTCACCCGAGGTGGAGGGTCCGATAATGGCCAGGACCTTCTCTTCCTCGATCAGCTGCTTGGCAAAGGAGATGGCCTTTTCCGGACTGGCTCCGGAATCCTTAATGATCATCTCAACCTTGTCACCGTTGATCCCGCCCTTGGCATTGATTTCTTCAACCAGCATCTCCAGGGTCCGTGCCTCGGGCCCACCCAGAAATGATGCTCCACCAGTGACGGCAAGAATGGCGCCCACTTTAATGGTTCCAGCCATGGCCGCCGGGACCAGCATCAGAGAGGCAGCCGTGGCCGCGAGAACTGCTTTTGACACAAATCGTTTCATACCTTTCTCCCAATTCCTATGGATTGATGAACACCGGCACAACACCAACAGTCGCCCGGCAGACTCTCTACAGTGAACAGATCTGCGCGCCTGAGAGGAGTGAGAACCGCCCCTCCTGCAGAGCAGTAATGGCTCTGTCCATATCGTCAAAGCGAAAGATCAGAACCGCATTCTCTCCGCTCTTGTTAACAAAGGCATACATATACTCGACATTAATTCCTGCCTGATCAATGCTCTTCAGCACCGAGGCCAGACCACCGGATTTGTCATCCACCTCAACGGCTATGACATTGGTGATCCCCACCGTAAAACCACCATCCTTGAGAACCTGCCTGGCCCGCGCCACATCATCGACGATCAGGCGCAATATACCAAAATCGGCGGTATCAGCCACGGACAAGGCACGAATATTGATCCCGGCCCCGGCCAAAGCCGCAGTAATCTCGGCCAGACGCCCAGACTTGTTCTCCAGAAAAACTGCAATCTGTTCAACGCGCATTTTCTGCCTCCGTCAATTTAACCAACATGGCTGGACCAAATAAGCCAGCCACAACCAACAATGAACGATCAGATCAAATCTTGCGGTTATCAATCACCCGCTGGGCCTTGCCCTCACTGCGCTGGATCGTCCGCGGCTCAACCAGGCGCACCTTGCAGGTCACACCGAGAAGATCCTTGATATCCACCTGAATCTTACGGGTCAAGGCCTCCAGGTGTTTGACCTCATCCGAGAACATCTGCTCACTGACCTCCACATCCACGGCCATGGTATCCAGACTGCCCTCGCGGTTGACAATCAGCTGGTAATGAGGCTCGACCCCTTCGGTGCCCATGAGGACGTGCTCAATCTGCGAGGGAAAGACATTGACCCCGCGGATGATCAGCATATCATCGGTACGGCCGGTCACCTTCTCCATCCGCACCAGGGTCCGACCGCACTCACAGGTGTCATAGATCAGACGCGAGATATCCTTGGTCCGATAGCGAATGATCGGAAAGGCCTCCTTGGTCAGGGTGGTGAAGACCAGCTCTCCCTGCTCGCCCGGCGGCAGGACTTCACCGGTGTCCGGGTCAATGATCTCAGGCAGGAAATGATCCTCGAAGATGTGCATCCCGTGCGAGGTCTGCAGACACTCCATGGAGACACCCGGGCCCATGACCTCGGAGAGTCCGTAGATATCCACGGCCTTGATATTCAGCTTGCGCTCCACCTCCTCACGCATGTTCTCGCTCCAGGGCTCGGCCCCGAAGACCCCGACCCTGAGCGACAGACTGGCCGGATCAACCCCGAGATCGGCCATGGTGTCGGCCAGATTCAGGGCATAGGAGGGAGTGGCCAGAAGCACGGTGGAGCCAAAGTCCTGCATGATGGTGATCTGGCGCTTGGTATTGCCCCCCGACACCGGAATGACGGTGGCCCCGAGACGCTCTGCGCCGTAATGGGCACCCAGACCGCCGGTGAACAGACCATATCCATAGGAATTATGAATCATATCCCGACGGGTCACCCCGGCACAGGTCAGGGCCCGAGCCATGAGTCCGGCCCAGGTCTCCAGATCTTTCTTGGTGTAGCCAACAACTGTGGGCTTGCCGGTGGTTCCGGATGAGGCATGGACCCGAATCACCTCTTCCATGGGCACGGTGAACAGGCCAAAGGGGTAGTTGTCACGCAGATCGTCCTTGACCGTGAAGGGCAGTCTGGCCAGATCGCTCAAGCTCTGGATATCTTCAGGCTTGACCCCGGCCGCATCCATCTTCGCCCGGTAAGGCGCCACGGTCTTGTAGACCCGAGCCACCAGATGGCGCAGACGCCGCAGCTGTATTGACTCCAGGCCTGCCCGCGGCAGGGTCTCCATTTCTTCTTCCCAGAACAACGTGTCCATCATCTTCTCCTTATCTCACTCAGGCCCCTGCGGCCCGTCCGGCAGCAAAGGCCCTCAAGTTCACCTCACGGAACCGCTCGGGCACCCGGGTATTGATAATTGCCTCACAGGCCGCCGCATCCACGGGCAGAAAATGAGACAGGGCTCCGACCATCACCACGTTGGCGGCCTTGACCTCACCGGCCTCACGGGCCAGGGCAAAGGCATCGATCTCGACCACCTGAATATCACAGGCCCGCACTGCGGCCAGAACGTCCTCAGGATAACTGGTCAGACCGGTGGCCACCGATGGCGGCAGGATCTTCTGGGTATTGACAATTACCCGACTGCCGGCATGAAGAAAAGGCAGATAACGGGGTGCCTCCATCAATTCAAAGGCCACCAGCAGATCGGCCCTCCCCGGTTCAATCAGGGGTGAATAGACCCGGTCGCCATAGCGCAATTGGGCCGTGACCGATCCGCCGCGCTGGGCCATACCATGGACCTCGCTCTTCTTGGCATCATAACCGGCCTCGAGCAAAGCATAGGCCGTAATCTCACTGGCCAGGAGAATACCCTGACCACCAACCCCTGAAAAGAGGATATTTCCTGTTCCCGGCATGACTTATTCCCCCTTCCTGACAATGGCGTCGAACTTGCACAGGGTCTGGCATTGGCCGCAACCATTGCACTGAACCTCGTTGATCAGGGCATAGCCCTTCTGTTTTTCCCGATACCCCCGGGCCACGGCCTCTTCCGGGGTCAGCGCCTGCCAGCTGATGGCCGGGCACCCCAGGCCGACACAGGCTCGACACCCCGTACAATTTTCGAGACAGTTGACATAGGGCACCACGGTCTGTCGCTTTATTTCCGGCAACAGGACACAGGGCGCGCGGGAGATAATCACCGATACGCCGTCCCGTTCCAGGGCCTCGTTCATGGCCTGACGCGCCTCAGGGATCTGGTGCGGGTTGACCACCGAGATATCGGTCACGCCCACGGCCCGGCACAACTGCTCAAGATCAATGGCATTGGCGGCCTCCCCCTTGATGTTATAGCCCGAGGCCGGGTTGTTCTGCTGACCGGTCATGGCCGTGATCCGGTTATCAAGGATCATGAGCAGCGAACTGGACCCGTTATAGACACTGTTGATCAGCCCGGTAATTCCTGAATGAATAAAGGTGGAATCGCCGATCACCGAGACCAGTTTGCCCCGGCCCGCGTCACCCAGGGCCTTGGCCATGCCATGGGCCACGGTCACGGCCGCGCCCATGCAGACACAGGAATCCATGGCCGCAAGCGGGGGCAGGGCCCCAAGGGTATAACAGCCGATATCCCCGGAGACAAAGACCTTCATTTTGGACAGATTATAGAAAATACCCCGATGCGGACAACCGGCGCACATATTGGGCGGGCGCATGGGCAACTGAGGCGCGGGCAAAAGCTCAGGGGTCGAGGCCGGATCAATGGCCGCCCGGACAATGGCGGTATTGAGCTCACCCCGGTTCGGGACCAGCTCCTTGCCACGGCAGGCAATGCCCATGGCCTTGATATGAATTTCCAGAAAGGGGTCGAGTTCCTCAACCACGATCAGTTCATCAACCGAAGCGGCAAAGGCACGGATTTTCTGCTCGGGCAGAGGCCAGCAGACTCCCAGCTTCAGGACAGCGGCCTCGGGGAAGGCCTCTTTTACATAGAGATACGAGACACTGGAGGTGATGAATCCCCGGCTCCGATCACCCTCCTCAACCCGGTTACAGGGCAGGGTCTCAACATGGGCACGCAGCCTGGCCATCCGCTCTTCCAGGGCCACCCGACGCATCCGGGCATGACCGGGGAGCATGACCAGTTTCTGGGGATTCTTTTCAATCCCGGGCGCAACCGTTGAACACTCGACCTCACCCCGCTCGATTACCCCTTTCACATGGGCAATACGGGTGGTGGTCCGAAACATGACCGGGGTATCAAACTCTTCACTGAGTTGATAGGCCAGTTTGAGAAACTCTTTGGCCTCGGCCGGATCGCTGGGCTCGAACATGGGCAGTTTGGCTGCAAAGGCATAGTTGCGGCTGTCCTGCTCGTTCTGGGAAGAATGCATCTCCGGGTCATCGGCCACCAGGATCACCAGACCACCCCGCACACCGGTGTAGGCCGCGGTAAAGAGTGGATCGGCCGCCACATTGAGCCCCACATGTTTCATGGTGGCAAAGGCCCGGACTCCGGCAAAGGAGGCGCCAAGGGCCACTTCCAGGCCCACTTTTTCATTGGGGGCCCACTCGGTATAGACTCCCTCATAGCGGGAGAGATTTTCCATAACCTCGGTGGACGGAGTCCCGGGATAGCCCGAGGCCACCTTGACCCCGGCCTCATAAGCGCCAAGGGCAATGGCCTCATTCCCCGAATACCAGAGTGCTCCCTGTTTCATTGCAGTCACGTAGTCACCTTTCTTATCATGAACAGATCCTGACCATCTGAAAACTCACACGGCAGGGCAAACAAATGTATAAAACTACCTCAAAAAGTGCCGACAAAGCAAGCCTTTTCAGAATTCACTCAGGTGAAAAAAATGATTGGCCAAAAGAACAAATCAAAAAAGGATAAAAACATATTGCATCATCAAAAGAAGCTGTCGGTTTCTTTATCTGCCACGAACCAATCTTCAAAGGATGAGGCGAACTTCAGGCCTCGGCCCGCTCGATCTCGCCCTGGGCCTGTTCCCATTGTTCATATGCCCGCTTGAGACTGCGGGTACAGTCATCATAGTCCTTACTGGCTGCGTTCCAGGCCTTCTGGTCCTGATAGAGTTCCGGGTCGGCCATGATGGCCTCAAGTTCAATCTTCTGTTCCTCAAGTTTTTCAATGGTGGCCTCGGCCTCTTTGACCTTCTTTTTCCACGGCCCCAGCTTACGGCCCTGCTCTTTACGGGCCTGGGCCTCCATGCGGCGCTGTGCCTTGCGTGACAGACCCGACTCCTCACCACCCATCTCCACCGTCTCAGCGCCCGAGATGGGCTCAATGTCGGGCGAGGCCTGCTCCTTCTCTCGGGCCAGCTTGGCCAGATAGTCGCTGATATTGCCCTCATACACGGCCACAGAACCGTCCTTGACCTCGACTACCTTATTGACAAAGGAGTCGAGAAAATATCGGTTATGGGAGACAACAATGATAAAACCGTCATACTGGGCCATGGCCTCCTGCAGGACCTCCTGCGAACTCATGTCCAGATGGTTGGTGGGCTCATCGAGCAACATGCAGTTGGCCGGGATGGAGATCATCCGGGCCAGGGCCAGGCGGCTCTTCTCACCACCGGAAAGGACGGCGACTTTCTTGTCCACCTCCTCGCCGCGAAAGAGAAAGGCGCCCAAAAGAGAACGCATGCGGGTGATGGTCATGTCCTCACCGGCCAGGGCCATGGTCTCGAGTGCCGAGAGCGAGGGGGCCAGTTCCTGGGCCTGGTGCTGACCAAAGTAGGAGCACTGGACATTATGACCAAACAGGATCTCGCCCTCGTCCGGGACCAGCTCACCGCTCAGGAGCTTGAGAAAGGTGGTCTTACCGGCACCGTTGACCCCGACCACGGCCACCTTGTCACCCCTCTGAAACTGGGTGTCCACATCACGCAGGACCCAACGGCCCCCAAACTGCTTGCCCAGCCCTTTGACCTTCAGGACATCACGGCCCGAAGGTGGGGCCGGGGGAAAGGTGAAGCGGATCTGACGCTCTGTGTCGGCAAGCTCGATCAGATCGATCTTCTCCAGCTGTTTGACCCGGCTCTGGACCTGTTTGGCCTTGGTCGACTTGGCCCGAAAGCGTTCAACAAAGCGCATGGTCTGGCGGATCTTGGCCTGCTGATTATCATAGGCAGATTGCTCAATGGCCCGCCGCTCTTCCTTTTCCGTGAGATAATAGGAGTAGTTGCCCTTATAGACCGACAGACGGCCCAGACTCACCTCCCAGGTGATCTCAGTGGTCCGGTCAAGAAAGGTCCGATCGTGGGAGATGATCACCATGGCTCCCTGGTAGGTGCGAAGGAACTCCTCAACCCAGGTCAGGGACTCGAGATCAAGATGATTGGTGGGCTCATCAAGCAGCATGAGCGAGGGCGCGGTCAAGAGCATCTTGGCCAGCATCAGGCGCATGATCCAGCCGCCGGAAAAAGAACTGGCCGGCCTGGCCAGATCATCCTGATGAAATCCCAGACCCAAGAGAATTTTTTCAATTCTGGCCCGGATCGTATAGATATCACTGGCGTCCAGGATCTGCTGGATCTCGCCCTGACGCTGGAGCAGCCCCTCAAAACGCACGTCTTCCGGATCAACCACGGCCAGTTGATCATGGATCAGATGGGCCTCATCCTGCAGGGCCAGGAGTTCTGCAAAGGCAGACTCGGCCTCGGCATAGAGGGTATTGTCCGAGACCAGGGCACTGCTCTCCTGGGGCAGATAGCCGACAGAAAAGTTCTTCCCCTGAGTCACCACCCCGTCATCTGAGCCCGTCACTCCGGCCATGATCTTGAGCAGGGTTGATTTTCCGGCCCCATTTACTCCAATCAGACCGATACGATTCCCGGTATAGACACTCTGGGAGATATCCTTGAACAGATATTTTTCCCCAAAACGGATATCCAGGTGATTAACAGACAGCATATTCCACAGTTCCTCGAGCAATGGTTTGGCTGGTCACAAGATCCAGCCGCCCGGCCAGACCAAGGGTGGCCAGCCGTTTCATATTCTGACGTCTCTGGCCGACAACGGCCGAGAGATCACGTTCATTGATGGTCAGGTGCAGACGTTTATCCACAGGGCAGGCGGCCAGCAGACCGCGCATCCGCTGGAGCCAGAGACGCGAGGCCACCAACTCGCCAAAGGCCGGATGATAGGGGCCGGCCACACAGTCACGTTCCAGCGCGGCCGAGGGTTGCAGACCCATACGAACCACCCGGATGCCCGCGCCACTGAACCTCTTTTTGGCCCAGGCCGCAAGGGCCAGGGCCCTGTTCAGTGACAGAGGCTGATAGAGGCCCTGCTGGTAGAGCTCAGCCAGCCCGGAACCCGCAATCACCAGGGTGGGATAGATCCGGACAAAATCCGGGGCCAGGGCTACGGTCTGTCTGACCGTTGAAAAAAACGAGCGACTCGTTTCACCGGGCAGACCCGGCATCAACTGAATCCCCAGCTCCAAGCCAGCCACACGGATCAACCCGGCGGCCCGTCGACAATCCTCAACACTGTGTCCCCGTTCAGACAGCTCCAGCACCTTTTCGTCCAGGGACTGGACACCCAATTCCACCACAGTAACGCCACGCTCCCTGAGAAATGCGACCGTGTCTGCATCGATACAATCAGGCCGGGTCGACAAGCGGATGCCAGACACCGAACCAGCCACCAGAAAGGGATGTACAGCCCCGATCAGCAGATCCTGTTCGCTCCGGGGCAGACAGGTAAACGAGCCACCATAAAAGGCAACCTGTACCGCAGCCCTGCGATGGGGCCGCGCAAGCCAGGTCCTGATCTGCAGGGCCACCTCGGATGCAGAATGTCCCGTCCTGCCGGTACCGGCAATCACCTGCTGATTGCAAAAGAGGCAGCGATGCGGGCAACCACGATGGGAAATAAAGACAGGAATTACATAGGGCATCAGCCAATCACAGATGACGACGGGCAATTTTTTCAAACATCATTGCCAGACCCACGGCCAGAGAATAAATGGGTCGAATCCCAAGCCGGCGGTCGGCACTGGAGTCAAACAGGAGGGTCAATTTCGAATCCAGATCATCTTCCGGCGGCCAGTAACAGATCATGACCGGCAGCTTGGGGAGAGGATACAGGACCAGGGAGATCTCTGCATCCAGATGGGCATCCGCCCGACGGCCACTGAAGATCGAGACCAGGTCACCAAAAAACTCGGGCTGGCTGTCGGCCAACTGTTTGAGTGGCGCCTCACCGCGCTGAACAAAGAGGGCGTTCATGGCCGCCCCATCCTTGAGTTCCCGGAAAGCGACCCAGTCCCCGGTCAGTTCACCTTCACGCCCTTCTAGGATATAATGGAGAAGCGGGATCACCAGACCGGGATGGGTATGACAGGCCGAGGTGACGCGGCCATCAGGCCCGACCTCATACATTTTACCCAGCACCTGCAAGCGCAGGCGGCCATTACACCACTCACCACCGACCCGGGCCGCGACCAGAGGCAAATCAAGAGAACTGACCCGGGCCTGAAGCAGACTGATCTGCTCCTGCAACTCCGTTTCCCTGACCTTTGGCCGGACGTCAGCAACCTGCCCGGCGCCACCACTCTCTTGCAGGGGAGGACAATCCTCCAGCCGCTTGTCACCTCGAATCACGGCCGCGGAAAAGGCCAGGCAACTGGGGAGAAAACAACGTCCGCAATTGGTTCCAGGCAAAATTCTATAGACCGCCAACGGGGTCCGCAACTGACTCATTTCTGCCCCCTACCCTCTTGCCGACAGCCACGGAGATGTGAGAGCAGTCAACTCAAACGGTTCCACACCCCACACCTTTTCATGGACAATCAAGCTGTTGCCAACTGGACCAGCAGATGATCCAGATCGTCCAGGGCCGTGGCGGCCGCCCGCTGTTCGGCCTCTTTTTTTGATCCGGCCGTCCCTGCTGCCAGGTCCTGCCCCTGAAAGACCACCGAAACCGTGAAGACCTTCTGATGCGATGGTCCCTCTTCCTGATCAAGACGGTATGATGGCGCCTCGTTGAACTTCTCCTGCAGGGCCTCCTGCAGGCGGCTTTTGGCGTCGGCCATCAGCAGTTCTTCCTTTTTGGAATCGATGGCCGGAACAAAAAAACGGGCGACCACGGCGTTGACCGTTTCATAGCCACCGTCTTCAAAAATGGCGCCGATCACCGCCTCATAGGCGCAGCTGAGGATCGATGACTTGTTCCGGCCGCAGGTGGCCTCCTCGCCCTTGCCCAGACTCAGATACTTGCCAAGATCAATGTCCCGGGCCATGGCCGCCAGATAGGTCTCATTCACCAGCGATGAGCGCAAACGGGTCAGTTCACCCTCCCGCAACCGGGGGTAGCTCTGAAACAAAACATGGCCCACGGTCAGATCGAGAACGGCGTCGCCCAGGAACTCCAAGGTCTCGTTGTCATTACCGGCCTGCGACTGTTCAAAGGCAAATGACGAATGAATCAGGGCCTTTTGCAACAGGCGCAGATCGGTAAAACGATAACCGATAATCTGCTCAAATTCGGCCAGGCTTTCCTTGTTCTGCCGGACCAGTGAATCCAGGGACATCTTGATTTTCTCCTTGTCAAAAAAACGATCTATGGTATAAAGTGGAGCCTCAGGCGCCCGGGCCTTTCCAGGCGTTTGATCCGGCGGCGTAGCCAAGCGGCTAAGGCACTGGTCTGCAAAACCATGATTCAGCGGTTCAAATCCGCTCGCCGCCTCCAAAAACTCAAGGGGTCAGTTCTCGTAACTGACCCCTTTTTTTATGGCTCTTGTGCCAGGGGTTGGTAGCCATCGTCAACCGCGCCCCTGTATACCACAGATTCTCCCAAAAACCCAGCCCTACTGACACCCACTCCTCGGCCCGCTAAGAGCCCGCAACACCTCTCACAGATCATCCACCGGCACACCCCAAATCTCCCGGGCATATTCACGAATGGTTCGATCGGTAGAAAACTTGCCCATTCCGGCCACATTCAGAATCGATTTTCTGACCCAGAC
This sequence comes from uncultured Desulfobulbaceae bacterium, assembly GCA_937910875.1. Lineage (GTDB taxonomy): Bacteria > Desulfobacterota > Desulfobulbia > Desulfobulbales > Desulfocapsaceae > Desulfatifera. Next base: position 62,473 of record CALENA010000192.1, read on the forward strand.
CTCCGGTTGCAGGAAACACTCCGCCACCTCGGCCTGACAGGCCAGGTAGGATTCAAAATCCAGCAGAACCAGATACGGATCATGGGGGTCAAGCAGACTCTCGACCAGGGGACGGAACAACTCCTTATTGCCACGGCTGAAGGTCCCTTCCGAGATGGCCTCCACCACCTGATTGATTTCGTCATTCTCACGGCAGATCTGCCGGGGAGTGCGACTGGGGTGCAGGCGCTCATATTCGGCCTCTTCAATGTTCAGGCCAAAGATGAAGATATTGTCGCGACCCACCTCCTGCAGAATTTCAACATTGGCGCCATCCAGAGTCCCAATGGTCAGTGCCCCATTGAGGGCGAACTTCATATTGCCGGTGCCTGAGGCCTCGGTTCCGGCCGTGGAAATCTGCTCGGAGAGATCGGCAGCCGGCATGATCACCTCGGCCATGGAGACCGTATAATTGGGGAGAAAGACCACCCGGAGCAAGCCTCCGACCCGGGGGTCATTGTTGATCACCTGAGCCATGGAGGTGATCAGCTTGATGATCAGCTTGGCCTTGACATAGGAGGGCGCGGCCTTGCCGGCAAAGATGACAGTCCGGGGGACCACTTTGTGTTCCGGCTGGCGGATAATCCGCTGGTACAGAGCAATCACATACAAACAGTTGAGGAGTTGCCGCTTATACTCATGAATCCGTTTGACCTGGACATCAAACATCGAGGCCGGGTCCACCGCCACATCGCAGAGTTGATGAATAAGAGTGGCCAGTCGCTCTTTATTGGCCCGTTTCACCGCCCGCCAGCGTCCCTGAAACTCGGGATCATCCGCCAGCACAGTCAGTCTGCGCAGTTGAGCAAGATCGGTGATCCACCCATCGCCAATCTTCTCGGAAATCAGGGCGGCAAGCCCCTGATTGGCCTTCAGCAACCAGCGTCGGGGCGTAATCCCATTGGTCTTGCAGTTGAACTTACCCGGCATCATCTCATGGAAGGAGCGAAAGACCCTTTCCTTGAGGAGTTGGGTATGGAGTTCGGCCACACCGTTCACCGAATGGCTGCCGATGATGGCCAGATTGGCCATGCGCACCTTCTTGACCGCCCCTTCATGAATGATTGACATCTCAGCCAGTTTCCCCTGATCGCCAGGCCAGGTACGGGCCACCTGATCAAGAAAACGCTGATTGATTTCATAGATGATCTCCAAATGCCGAGGGAGCAGACGACCGATCATCTCCACCGGCCACTGCTCCAGGGCCTCGGGCATCAGGGTGTGATTCGTGAAGGCAAAGGTGCTGGTGCAGACCTTCCAGGCCGCCTCCCAGCCCAGGCCCTCGATATCCAGGAGCAGACGCATCAACTCAGGAATGGCAATGGCTGGATGGGTATCGTTAAGATGCACCGCAACCCTGTCGCTGAACTTACCGAAATTATGATATTTTTTCTTATATCGGCGCATAATATCCTGGAAGGTCGCGGCCACAAAGAAATACTGCTGTTTGAGACGCAGTTCCTGACCGGCCAGATTATGATCGGGCGGATAAAGGACCTTGGAGATGGTCTCGGAACTGACCTTGGCCTGGACCGCTCCGATATAATCGCCCTGTCCGAACTCTCTGAGGTCCAGTTCCCGTGAGGCCTTGGCCGTCCAGAGACGCATATTGGTCACATGGTCGTTCTTATATCCGGGAACCAGGATATCGCAGGGGACGGCCATGACCTCCTCGGTATCGATCCACTGGCAGCGATAACAGCCCTGATCATCCTGATGAGTCGCAACCTTGCCCTTGAAATTGATGGTGAACACAGGCTGGCGTCGTTCAAACTCCCAGGGCGTCCCATAGCGGAGCCAGTTGTCCGGGAGTTCCACCTGATAGCCATCAATCAGGGACTGATGAAAAAGGCCATATTCATAATTAATCCCATAGCCATAAGCCGGAATCTTGAGGGTCGCAATGGAGTCCATAAAACAGGCGGCCAGACGGCCGAGACCACCATTACCCAGAGCCGCGTCCTCTTCTACAGCCCGGACCTCATCCAGTTCGTATCCCAACTCCTCCACGGCCTGTTTGACCTGGTCGTAAAGGCCAAGGTTGATCATGCTGTTGCCGAGGGAACGGCCGATGAGAAACTCCAGCGACAGATAATAGACCCGCTTCTGCTCCCGGGAGTAGACCGCCTTCTGGGTCTGAATCCACTTGCGGATCATGATGTCACGCAGGGTATAGGCAATGGCCCGATAGACATCATCCTCCCCGGCCCGCTGCGGATCACGCCCCTGAAAAGAGAGGAGATGATGGAGAATATTCCTCTGAATCCCCTCAGCCGTCTCTGGAAAGAAGGCCTCTTTGCAGGCGTGCTCCACCGACATCTTTGTTGCCTGTATCCCCTGTATATCCGACATTTCATCCACTCCCTGTTTCTGATTCATTCTGACTCTTGATCTCTACCCACTGACTATTATACAATAACATCTCCCGAGTTCAGCAATCTTTTCGTTTCTGATTGCATCCATCTCACACAAAGTGGTATTCTGACCACTCATCTTCCCCTTAACTTTCCAAGGAGTTTTCATGGCCACAGAGCAATCAACCATCAAGAAAGAAACCCTCTATCTCTTCATCCTGGTCGCTTTTCTGGCCGGATTCATTGCCGGAGCAATTTTTGCCGTCTACAAACTCGGCCCTGCCACCACTGGCGGCAACGCTCCACAGGCTCAGGTAAACAATGACCAGAACCAGGCAATCATCAACCTCGAGGGCGAAGTAACCCGGAACCCCAATAACGGTGAGGCCTGGACCAGACTGGGCAACCTGTACTATGACTCAGACCAGGCGAAAAAGGCCATCGGCGCCTATACCAGGGCCCTGGAACTGATCCAGCCCAACGCCAACGTCATCACCGATCTCGGGGTCATGTACCGTAGCGACCAGCAGCCGCAAAAAGCAGTGGAGATGTTTGCCAGAGCCGGCATCATTGATCCTCGTCATGAGCAGTCACGCCTCAACCAGGCCATCGTCCTCCACTATGATCTCCATGAACACGACAAGGCCCTGGCCGTTCTGGCGGATCTCCTGGCCATCAACCCGATGGCCGCCGCAGGCAATGGCCAGCCGGTTTCCTCCTTTGTCGACACGATCAAAGAGGCCATCAGCAAGGAAGGCGCTCCGCAATAAGGCTCCCCTGAAAACCACCGGTTAACCAGACCATGCAGAAGCAAACAAAGATCGCCCTGACCACACTCACGCCAGTTGCCCCCTGCGGAAATGATCCGCAGGGGAACCATTACTGCTACGACCAGGTCCCAGGTGTGGTCAAAAAACTGGCAACACTCTGGCAGACTGAAAACTGCTATGAGCACATCGGTCCAGTACCAATCCCCTCACACCAGGCGATCATTCAGATTATTCACCAGCTCCGGCAGATCCTTTTTCCCGGCTACTTCACCCGCACCAAACTCCACGCCGCCAATCTGGAATACTACATCGGCAAGGAAACCACGGAACTCTACGAACGACTCGCCGATCAGGTCATCATGGCCATCCGGCACGACTGCCGACGCACCAACAGCCCCTGCACCCACTGCGAGGAACGAGGCCATAGCCAGACCATAGCCTTCATTGAGACTCTGCCCAGAATCACCACCATCCTGAGCGAAGATATCCGGGCGACCCTGGCCGGCGACCCGGCCACCAACAGTGCCGACGAAGTCATCTTCTGCTATCCCGGCCTGCTGGCCATCTCCATCTTCCGCATCGCCCACGAACTCTTCCGCCTTGAGGTGCCTATCATCCCCAGGATCATGACCGAACACGCCCATACCCTGACCGGCATCGATATCCATCCCGGGGCAACCATCGGCCCGGGCCTGTTCATCGACCATGGCACCGGCGTGGTCATCGGAGAGACCACGATCATCGGCCGCGACGTCCGCCTCTACCAGGGCGTGACACTCGGCGCCCTGAGCCTGCCGCGTGATGCCGGCACCACCCTCCAGCAGGTCAAACGGCACCCGACCATTGAGGATGAGGTGATCGTCTATGCCAACACCACCATCCTCGGCGGCAACACCGTGATCGGCAGCCGTTCAGTGATCGGCGGGAATATCTGGCTCACCGAAAGTGTACCCCCAGACACCCGAGTCCTGCTCAAGCGGCCTGAACTGATCTATTCCGGGAAAAAGACTTCATAGGGCCACCTGATGGCCGCATGGAAAAAAGATGACAACGGCTGAATTGAACAGAGACTCAATCAACAGTGACTTGACCGCTGGAACTCATCAGAGCAGCGGCTGAAAACCAGAGGAGGACGACCATGCAGTACCAGACCATCAGGGCCACGACCACCATCGGCAATACCCCGCTTCTGCAGCTTGGCCAGATCGGCCGCGAACACCAGGCCATCATCCTCTGTAAACAGGAATCACGCAATCCCATGGGCAGCGTCAAAGACCGGATTGCCCTGGCCATGATCGAGGAAGGGATCAAGCAGGGCCTGATCGGCCCGGAAACCACAATCATCGAGCCGACCAGCGGCAACACCGGCCTGGGACTCGCTGCGGTCTGTGCGGAAAAGAAATTGAAACTGATCCTGACCATGCCCGAGTCCATGTCCATGGAGCGACGCCAGCTGCTCAAACACATGGGCGCGCAACTGGTTCTCACCCCGGCCGCCTCAGGTATGAAAGGAGCGATCACGGCCGCCGAAGAGCTCCTGAGTACACACCGCAACGGTTTCATGCCAGCCCAGTTCAGCAACCCAGCCAACCCGGAGGTCCATCGTCGGACCACGGCCCAGGAGATCTGGTCTGCCGTGAACGGACAGATCGACATCTTCGTGGCTGGAGTTGGCACCGGCGGGACCATCACAGGAGTCGGTGAGGTCCTGAAACAACGACGGCCAGCCCTGAAAGTGGTGGCCGTGGAACCGGCCGCCTCACCAGTCCTTTCGGGCGGTGCGCCAGGACCCCACAAGATTCAAGGGATCGGCGCCGGTTTTATCCCGTCCATCCTCAACACCAAAATCATCGACCAGATCATCACGGTCACCAACGAGGCGGCCATCGCCATGGCCCGGGACCTGGCCGCCCGAGAAGGAATCCTCTGCGGCATCTCCTCCGGAGCCGCAGTCCAGGCCTGCCTGCAACTGGCCGCAGAGCCGGACAACCAGGGCAAGACCATCGTCACCATCCTGCCCGACACCGGCGAACGCTACCTGAGCACTGACCTCCTCAAAAAATAAGGAGATCGACCCAGCGATGACCATGTAACGATTTCAAGCCCCTCCATCCTGACAGGGGGGGGGGCGGTCACAGCAGAATCTCGACCCGGTTCCGGCCTCCATCCTTGGCCGCATACAGGGCGGTATCGACCCGTTTACTCATGACATCCAGGTCATCTTTCTCATCCATCCGGGAGACGGTCAACCCCACACTGATCGTCACCCGCCCCGCAGGCAGATGGGCCAGGGATAACGCGGCCAGATCTCCCCGAAGCCGCTCGCTGATCTTGAGGGCCTCCTCCAATGGGGTCGCAGGCAGCAGCAGTAAGAACTCCTCGCCGCCAATGCGAAACGCCGCGTCATCCTGACGAATCTGATCTTTAACGAATCGTCCCACCTGGGCCAGCACTTCATCACCCGTGACGTGACCAAAGATGTCATTGATCTTTTTAAAGAAATCAAGATCAAACATCATCATGGCAAAGGGAACACCACTGCGCTGAGAACGGGCCTGGATCTGAACGAACATCTCACTCAGGATATGGCGGTTGTACAGGGCCGTCAGCTGATCCTGGACCGCCATCTTCTTGATGATTCCGACCTGCTCATCAATGGTTGCCTCCAGTTGCCGGGTGACATAATCCTGCGCCTGATACAGAAGCAGCTCAAGGATCAGGAAACCACTGATGGCCAGAATAAGATTAAACCAGACCTGGTGCCAGAAGGCAGCCACCAGATCGGTCGCATCCCGCCAGACATAGACCGTTCCCACCGGCTTTCTGGTGGAATCAACCGTCCCCAGATAGTCCTTGAGCGGGAAGCTGGTCACCCCGTAGCTTCGACCTTCCAGGACCAGCGTGCGGGTTCCTGATTTCTGGGCCAGGACACGACCAGGCGGCGTCTCAAGAATACTCCTGATCTCCTGTGGATAGCTGCTCTGCTCCAGGACCAGATCGCCCACGGGCGGATTCTGATTGAAATGGCTCTTGATAAAATTTGGCCACATGCTCTCAATCATATGCTGCCGGTCCAGAAAAACCGCAAATCGCGCGCCGCTTGCAGACTCAAGCCGTTCGAGCATCGAGGCAAAGGAGGTACCGGCCTCAAGAGTACCGACATGGACCTGGGCGCCGGTTTCCGGCTGCACGGCCACCACCGGGGCCGCACCACGAATCCCGGAGTTGATCCGCCCCGTCTCAAATCCCTTGGTGGGGACCAAGAGTCTGTTGGCAGCAACAATGGTATGTCGGACCTTGTCCATACGGTCACCGAACTTTGTCGGCTGATGGACCCGCAGAAAAGAGACCGACCCTGGTCCCAGATGAAATTGAAGCTGACGGACATCATAACGCTCCTGCAGGATCTGCCAGCGATTGCCGACCTTTTCATACAAGGCCTGCCGGGCCGCAGCCGCCATCGGCCCCCCTGTCCCCCCGCCTTCGGCCGCCACGGCCTCCTTACCCTGGAGAAAAAGCTGCTGCACCTGCTCATTCTCGGCAATAAAGGTCGCCAGCTGCTGCATATGGTTGCCGGTCATATCCACGGCCAGCTCAAACTGGGAGCGCAACTGGACTCCCCGGTCACGCAGGACCTGTTCCATGGCCTGGCGGGCGGAAAAATAGTTGGCCGCCACCAGGACACCGACGATGAGCAGCAGGACCAGACTGATGGCCAGAAATATCTTATTCTTCTTTTCCATCATCCCTCTCATTCTTCATTATTCAACGACCAGTTGGTCGCAGCCTCCCTTTGCCATTAACACCTGACGGCTCAGATCCAACCCGGGGCAGCGCCTCCCAATCCGTGGTATAGGCCGGCGACTCAAAGGCCTGCCGTCCGGCCCAGGCCCTTTCCTGCCCTGTTCCGGCATAATAGAGAGTATCTCGTCCCCAACGGTGATTGATCTGATCCATGGCCAGCATCAATGTCGTGTCTGACGCCGCCTGCGGCGCAAAAAGCGACAGCTGTCGCCGGGCCGCAGGCACCAGGCCGGTCAACATCACCCCGACCTTCTTGTAAGAATAGCCGGTTTTAAACAGTTGCTCAAGGCCCTTCAGGGCCGGGCGCAACAAAGAGGGGGTCGAGGAACTGGGCCCAGCCAGAGAGAGGGTCAGATGACGTGAATACTGAGGGAGGTCGGAACGGAAGCGGTTGGTGAGTAAAAAGACATGCAGACAGGAGGCCAGGGAGGATTGTGCCCGCAGTTTCTCAGCAGCACGGCTTACGTAGGCAGACAGGGCCTCCCGCAGTTCAGACAACTCCGTGACCGGCCGGCCAAACGAACGGGAACAGACCAGTGACTGCTTCCGGATGCGGCTGTCATCAATCTCTATACAGGAGATACCGCGCAACTCCATGACCGTGCGCAGACCAGAGATCGTGAGCTGGCACCGAACCCAGTTCTCATCCACCTGTTTGAGCTGCAGCCCGGTGGTAATTCCCCGGCGGCGCAGCTTGTCCACCGACCGAGGGCCAATGCCCCATATATCCCCAACCGCAGTCCGGGCCAGCAGTTCATCAATGGCCGCCGGGCTCTCCAGACAACACACCCCGGCCCGGCCCGGATCTTTCTTGGCCGACTGATTCGCGATCTTCGCCAGGGTTCTGGTCGAGGCCACGCCTAATGAAACCGGGATGCCGACACATTGCCGGACTCGCTCGCGGATCGCGCGGCAATGGTTGGGCAGGTCAATAAAACGGGAAGGGGGCAGGCTCAGAAAGGCCTCGTCAATGGAATAGATCTCCACCTCGGATTCAAGCTGCTGCAGGACCTCCATGACCCGGCTGGACAGGTCACCGTAGAGGGCGTAGTTGGAGGAGAAGACCTCAACTGCGTGGCGCCGGATCAGCTCGCGGGTCTTGAAATAGGGGGCGCCCATCTGAATCCCCAGCGCCTTGGCCTCGTTCGAGCGGGCAATAATGCAGCCGTCATTATTGGAGAGAACCACCACGGGCCGGCCATTCAACCCGGGCCGAAACAACCGCTCGCAGGAGACGTAGAAGTTGTTACAGTCAACCAGGGCAAAGAGCTTCTGTCGGCTCATGTCCGCTGGTTTAAAAACGGCGGATCACACTGGTGACCACACCCCAGACTTCAAAGGCCGTGTCCGCAGTGATCTCACAAGGTAGATAGGCGGGATTCTCGGCCAGGAGACGGCAACAACCATTGCGGCGCTCGAAACGCTTGACGGTCAGCTCTCCGTTGAGCACGGCAATGATTATACGGCCACTGGCAGGCTCCAGACTGCGATCCACCACCAGGAGATCACCATGGTTGATCCCGGCCCCGATCATCGAATCACCCGTGACCCGGACAAAAAAGGTGGCCGGCGGATTCTGGATCAGCAGGTCGTTCAGGTCCAGCTGCCGCTCAATATAGTCATCAGCAGGCGACGGGAAACCGGCCGAGACCCCACAGGCAAACAGGGGGCGCAAGACCTTGCCCTCCGACTCAGAACCATAGATTTCACCGATTGATTCGTCAACTCTCCATGCCTGTTTCATCTCTTTCGCACCTCTTGACCCTCTCCTGCAGCCCCCATAATTCATGACCGGACACCCCATGTATGGGACGGATGATACCCCGATCCCAGGTCCGCGGCAAGTCATGAATAGAGGCATGAATGAAGGAGACTGACCAGCATCAACAGGAGGTCTGTCTTGAAAAGATAGAAATTTCATGAAAGATCAGTCATACTCACGACACTGACAACTCTCGGGCTGCGATCCCGAGAATAAAATTCTGCAAGGCATACCCCATGAAAGACAGAGCGGCAACAGATACATCTCATGCATGGACACGTTACTGGGACACGGCGCCGAAAGAATTCTCCGGCTGCCTGCCAGGGGCCCCTGCGGTGGTGACAGATTTTATGGCAGAGATATGGATAGAATTTTTTACTGGGCTGCCGCAACAGACACGATTGCTGGATCTTGGAACGGGGGGTGGTGCGGTTCTTCTGCTGGCACACAGCAGGCGCTCTGACCTTTTCCTGACGGGTGTTGATTATGCGCACTCCTTGCCGGATCTGGGCAACTCAATCATCATGATCCCGCAGACAAATCTGACCGGACTCCCCTTTGCGGAAAAGAGTTTTGACGCCATCACCAGTCAGTTTGCCCTTGAATACGCCCCACGTACAGAGGCAGTAAATGAGCTGAAACGGGTCTTGACCGATGACGGACAGTATCTGCTTTTCTGCCATCATGCAGAAAGTGTCATCCTGGAGCACAACACCACGCGACTGGCGGCCATTCAAGATATTCTGGCCGGCAAAGGGCTCATCAACAGTGCCTTGAAAATCATCAGGAACAGAAAATTGCTCGACCCCAAAAGCCGCAAGCGGCTCGGGCGACTCCTTCAGACCCTGCACACAAGGCATCCTGAGCAGCCGATTGTCACGGAAGTATCGGGGGACATCGCCAGGAAAATGACCGATCCGGATAATCTGAAACAGCTGCTGTCATTGCAACAGAATCTGAAAATGGAAGGGCAGAGGATCTCGGCGTTGAAATCCTCTGCCCTGACACGGTTTCAAGCCGAGAGTCTGACTCAGCAATTATCTGACGCGGGAAGTCCTGCTCCGCAACTGAAAGAGATCTGTTTACCCGGGACCAGCACCCCATTGGCCTGGAAGATCAGCAAGATATCCAGTTAGAAACTGTGCCGGCAAAAGGATGTTATGACCATTCATCAAGATTCTTATATGAAAGTTCATCGGAGGCCATATCATGGCAACACAATCCAACCAGAAACGGACAACAAGACCAAAAAGTGAAGAACCGCAAAAAAGAGCCCTTGGCTCAGAGTCATTCATTGCAGTATACTACCATGAATGACCGTCCATTGACTCCGGGATGACAATGACACTCCCCACTCCACGTCTCATAATTCTTCACCTGATCGGCCTGCTTCTGCTGCTCTCCGGCCTTCTGGCTCTCAACAGCTGTGACTCCGGCCCAGACAGGTTCTCAACCAGCAAGGGGGTCATTGATCTCGGCAACCTGACGCCCTTACCGCCCATAACTGCCACCGTTCAGAAGGAGACGATCCGGATAGCGGTCGCGGCCATCCTCTCACCCTCCGGGACGATCGAGTCCTACACCCCATTCATGAACTACCTGGAAAAGACTCTGGGGCAACCAGTCCATCTGATTCAGCGCAAGACCTACCAGGAAACCAACGAACTCCTGGCCCAAGGGAGCGTTGATCTCGCCTTTATCTGCACCGGGGCATCGTGAAGGAGTCAAACTGGGAATCATGTCCGCCCTCGTGGTCCCACAGATCAACGGACGCACGACCTATCAGTCCTATATTATCACCAGAACCGATTCAACGATCCATAACTTTGACGATTTGAGAGGCAAGATCTTTTCTTTTACAGATCCCATGTCCAACACCGGCTACATCTACCCCCTCACCCTCCTCAGCAGTCGCTCGGAAACCCCAGACAATTTCTTCGATCGAACCATTTTCACTTACAGCCATGATCGCTCGATCTACGCCGTGGCCGATGGTGTCGCTGACGGTGCTGCAGTGGACAACCTGATCCTGGCGCACGCTCAACAACGACAGCCTGAACTCGCAGAGCGCCTGCGGATTATTCAGAAATCACCTGAATACGGAATTCCTCCTGTGGTCATCCCCAACCAACTCTCACCCCAGAAAAAAGCGCAATTCGAGCAGTTCTTTCTCAATATTCACAATCAGGCAGACGGACGTCTCGCCCTGGAGGCCCTCGCCATCGAACGATTTGTCAAACCAGACCTCACCCTCTATGAATTCTAGATGATCTCTTCCGCACCCCTGCAAAGCCCTCTGCCACACCGCCACCGAACAATCAAAGACAGGCTCTTCAGTGTCCCTCTGCGCTTCAAGATCATGGGGCTGGCTGTGGGACTGATCGCCATGTTTGGGGTGATTACCAACATCAAGGTCCACACCATCCTGAACAGCAACATGAATACCATCCTCCAGGAAGAGAGTATATCCGTAGCCCGAGAATTATCCTCCCATTCCAAGGAGTACATCCTGATCAATGATCTTTACGGACTGACCCGATTACTTCGAAGCACGGTTGAAAACCGACAGGAAATCCGTTACATTTTTGTGATCAACAATGATTTTAGAGTCCTGGCCCATTCTTTTGTAAATGGTTTTCCCGCTGACCTGCTCAACCAAGACGGTTTCAGCACCCTCCAGGAACAGACCCTGCCCCTGATCACTACAGAGGGAGTCGTCTGGGACAGCCTCTCTCCTCTTTCCGATGGCAGCGGCGCGGTACGGGTTGGGGTCTCCGAGACCCTCAGGAAACAGCAGATTACCACCTTCCTCCGCTCTCTGGTTTTACACACCATGGGCGGAATCCTGATTGCCCTGGTGCTGTCAGTCCTTTTGACCTACATCATCACCAGCCCCATCAAACAGTTACTCGATGCGACCCAAGCGCTCAAACAAGGCAACTACGACTGCATCCAGACCCAGTTTCCCCAGGACGAGGTTGGCGACCTGGGTCTGGCCTTCAACGACATGCTGCGGCAACTGCAACTGGCTGAACTGGACCGACAGGACAAAGAAAAAATTCGCAAAGAGTTTCTCCAGCGCATCATCTCTAGCCAGGAACAGGAACGGAAACGTGTGGCACGGGAACTCCATGACCAAACCGGACAGGCCCTGACCTCAATCATGGTCCGCCTGAAAATGCTCGGCAAGGCCGGGCAGACAGAACTCAACCAGGAAATCGCCGCCCTGAAGGAAACACTGCTGGAAGAAATCGGCGCCATTCACCACTTAGCCCTGGAATTACGGCCCAGTGTCCTTGACGACATGGGTCTGGCTCCGGCCCTGGAACACTACAAAGACCAGTTTCAGGAACGGCACCACATACAGACAAAGTTTATCGCCATTGGCCTGGAAGACAAACGAGCCGACCTCTGCGTCGAAACCTGTATCTATCGCATTATCCAGGAATCGTTGACCAATGTGGCCAGACATGCCAATGCCAGCCACGTCAGTGTCCTGCTCGAGTGGCGCAACAACCAACTACGTGGTATCATTGAAGATGACGGGGACGGCTTTGACCCGGAGAAGATATCCGAAGAACGCCTTGGCCTCTACGGCATGGAAGAGAGGGCCCGTCTGCTCGGCGGTACCCTGAAAATCGATTCAGAACCCGGCGAAGGCACCCTGATTTCTTTTAACCTTCCAGTCAAATGCATTACAGAATGTTATGAATAACAACCCCCTCTCGATTGTGGTGGTCGACGACCACCCCCTGTTACTCTCTGGTCTCTGCCTGCTGCTCAACAGTGAAGAGGACATGAGAGTGATTGGTCAAGCCGAGACCTTTGACAAGGCCCTGGCCCTGATTATTGAAAGTCAGCCGACCATCGTCCTGCTGGATATCACCCTGCACGATCAAAGCGGCCTTGACCTGCTTCCCATGATCCGCCACAAAGCACCTACCACTCAAGTCATCATGATGACCATGCATGAAGACAAGAAATATCTTGAAAAGGCCTTGGCTCAAGGGGCCCGAGGCTACGTCCTTAAAAAAGGGCTGGATGTAGACCTACTCTACGCCATCCGCTCCGTTGCCCGAGGCGAGATCTTTATTCAGCCTTCCATGGTCAAGTCCTTTATCAGCGGACAAGACACGGCTCTCCCAACGCCTCAAGCCAATCATACCAGTCAACTGTGGAACACCTTAAGCAACCGGGAGCAACAGGTCATGCTCGGGGTCGCCAAAGGCTATATCAGTAAAGAAATTGCAGCAAAATACTATCTGAGCGAAAAGACTGTTTCCACCTATCGCTCCAGAGCCATGATCAAACTTGGACTAGACAGCCGTGCTGAACTGGTGGAGTTCGCCATGACCCTCGGCCTGCTCCAGAACAAGTCATCGAGCTGACAACCGCACCACCCTTTTATCCTTCCCCAGGCCACCAGCCCAGACCCCCAGCCCTCTGTCGGATTTTTTCCGACAGAGAGACATCCCGGTCTTCCTGAAACCCCTACACGAAATCACAGTTTCACCGATTTACACGCTTTGTGTAAAAAGGCATACTTTGTGACATATATGAATATTAATGGATGATCAGTGACAATGGGACAGACCAGACTCTATACTTAGCGATTTTTTGTCGTAATTTTTTCCCTTTAAAAAACTTGGCTCTTCCGCAGAATCTGTGGGTAGATTTCAGGACATGGAGACCTGAACAGC